>CANRBW010000088.1 GCA_947628975.1 uncultured Oscillospiraceae bacterium
TGGCAGTAGGCCCGGACCATTTTCGCCAGGGTCACCCGCTCCTCCTGGAGATCGTCGCAGATCCCGATGGTCAGCTCCAACCGCGTCACCTCCACCTTTCGTGCCGCTCTAGCGCGGCGCTTCGTCCTCCCCGATCCGGCGTGACCGCCGATACGCCTCCAGCACGTCCGAGCGCGCCCTGCGCCCGATGGGGATCTCCGCCCCGTTGGTCATCCGCGCCGAGGTCTGGCCGATGTCCCGGATGTGGTACAGGTTGACCACATACCCCCGCTGGCACCGCAGAAAGACCCGCTCCGGCAGTCGGGCGGCCAGGTCCCGCAGGGACTCCCTGGTCTGGATCTCCTCCAGACTGGTGTGGAGGAGGGCGCCGTGCTGATAGCTCTCCGCCCACAGCAGATCGCACAGCGGGATCCGCCGCCGCGCCCCGCCGCACAGCACCTCCACCCGCTCCAGATCCCCCCAGCAGCGGGCCACGCACCGCTCCAGCGCCTGGTGCAGGGCCTCCATCCGAATGGGCTTGGAGAGAAAGGCGTCGGGGTGGAGGGCGTAGCTCTCGATGGCGGCCTGGGGCTGGGAGGAGCACAGCAGCAGCACCCGGCTCCGGTCGGTCCTGACCCCCACAGGCAGGGCGGGGGTGCCGTCCATATCCCACAGCAGCAGGGCCGCCTCCTCCGGGATCGCCTCCCCCGGAGCCTGGGCGGAGACCTCCACCCCCAGGCAGACCATCTCGGCCCACAGCCGGATCGCCTGGCAGAGGGTCTCCCCCTCCCGGGCGCTTCGCATACACACCACCGCGCGCATCCCGCTGCCTCCCCTCCTTCCTGAATACAGGAAAACTCCCTGGGATCGGGAGTGACCTGGGCCCATCGGCCGGAACAGGAAGAACAGGCCGAAAACTGTCGGGAACCGTACCGGCATAGCCGCGAGCCGTGGTCTTCACACACTATGCACAAACATTATAGCATAGAATTCCCGGCCCTTGTTTTGTCGTTTAGGGGGGAAACTTTGTCGTTTGGGGGTGACCTTTTTCCCCTCTTGCAACGGCCCCGCCCTTCCGGTACAATAGAGGACAGCACACGTCGTCCCCCCGACGCGGCCGGTCCGGGCCGCCGCCGGAGGGCGGAGAGGGGAGGGGCTTTTACCTTGAACGCCACCAGAAAATGGGGCTGTGCCGTGGCCTTCGCGGTGATCTGCGTCCTGGCGGTGAACTTCCTGCTGCGCTTCACCGGTCTGGACACCCCCATCCTGGCCACAGTGACCTGGGACCGGGTGGAGATCCGCTCGGCGGACGGCCTTGTCCGGCCGGTGGAGGACCCCTACCAGGACCAGGCCGCCCTGGGCCTGTCGCCGGGGGAAGAGCTTCTGCTCACCACCCGCCTGCCGGAGGCGGGGGAGGTCCCCGGCCTCTACGCCGACGCCTACCTCCTTCTGGAGCCCGGCGCGGGGGAGACCCACATCCTCCTGAACGGGGCGGAGTACTTCCACTGCCAGGCGGCGGACCTGGGCCAGGCCCTGAACCTCCAGCAGCTCCACCTCACCCTCCCCCCGGAGGCCGCCGGCGGGGAGCTGAGCATCCGCTTCACCCCCAGCGGGGAGACCGGCGCGGTCCTCTCCCCCCTCTTTGCCCGCTTCTCCAGCGAGTCCGCCTACGAGGCCGCCGCCGCGTCCTACTATAACCGCTCCGCCATCTCCGCGGGGGCCTACGCCCTGGCCTTCGTGCTGGTGTGCGCCATCTTCCTGCTGGGGCTGGCCCGGGGCGTGCCGGACTGGAGCCTGCTCTCCCTGGCCCTGGCCGCCTCCCTCACCACCGCCAGGGAGATCGTCACCTCCTCCGGCTACTACTTCGTCTCCCCCGCGGTCTACGCCTTCTTTCTCAGCGAGTGGGCGGTGCTGGTCCCCATCGCCCTGTTGGTGGTCTATCTCCTGCTCAACCAGCGCCGGTCCTCCTGGCGCTACCTGGGCCGGATCTTCCTCCTCACCCTGGCGGCCGCGGCGGTCTACTACGTCTACTCCGAGATGACCGACGGCCACTTCTCCTCCAGCCTGCGCTACGACTTCCTCGGCGCCCTGCGGGGCTCCCCCCACAACCTGCTGGCGCTGCTGAACATCTACCTGCTGGCGGCCTGCTGCGGCATCGCGGCCTACTGCCTGCTCCAGCGCGCCGTCCGCACCCACAGCGAGGCCAAGCTCCTCCGGATGAAAAACCAGCTGATCCTGGACAACTACCGCATCATCGAGCAGAACGTCCAGAGCGCCGCCGCCCTCCGCCACGACCTGAACAACCAGTTCACCGCCCTGCGTCTGCTCTACGAAAAGGGGGACCTGGAGGGTCTGGGGCGGCGGCTGGAGGAGCTGGGGCAGGAGGTGGACCGCTCCAGCCTACCCAGCTTCTCCGACCACTTCACCGTCAACATCCTCCTGCAAAACGCCGCCGCCCAGGCCGCCCAGGCCGGGGTGCGCTTCCAGGCGCGGCCCCCCCTGCCCCAGGAGCTCCCGGTGGAGGACTGGGATCTGTGCAGTCTGCTGATGAACCTGCTGGACAACGCCCTGTCCGCTGCCCAGCGGGTGGAGCCCCCGGCGGACCGCTTCGTCTCCGTCTCCCTCCAGGTGAGCCAGGGCTTCCTGGCCGTGAGCTGCCGCAACAGCTACGTCGGGGACCTCGCCCTGGACGAGACGGGCTGGCCCCAGACCACCAAGGCGGACCCGGAGGACCACGGCTTCGGCCTGTCCCAGATGGAGGCCGTGGCCCGGAAATACGCCAGCAAGCTGGACCTGAGCTACGGCGGCGGCGTCTTCACCGTCCAGACCGCCCTCAAGCTCCGCCCCTGACCCCGGCCAAGACCCCCGCCGGGCCGGGCCGCGAAAAAACAGGCCATGAGGCGGCCGGGCCACCTCTTGGCCTGTTGGTCACAAAAAAGGAAGGGGCCCCGGCCCCTTCCTTTTTCTCAGCGGTTTTCGTTCAGATAGCGGATGAAGCGGCTCTGGGCCTGCTCGTAGTAGTGCCGCCCGATGGGGATGGACCGGTCCCCGCACAGGGTGACGTGGCTCCGGCCGATCTCCGTGATGGCCCGCATATTCACCAAAAAGCTGTTGTGACAGCGGCAGAACTGCTCCTGGGGCAGCAGCCGCTCCGCCTCGGTGAGGGAGATGGGAAAGGCCCGGTCCTCCCCGGTCAGGTGCAGGCAGATGCCGTGGTCCCGGCTCTCCACATAGAGGATGTCCGCGATGGGCAGCACGGAGGTCCGGTGCCCCTGGCGGAGGGTGACCAGCCGGGGGCTGTGGTTCAGCTTCAGGTCCTCGTTCAACGCCCGCTCCAACTCCTCCCGGCGGACCGGCTTGGACAGGTACTGGATGGGCCGCACGCTGTACCCCTCCCGGAGGTAGCTGTCGCTGCCGCTGACGAACAGGATGCTGACCGGGTCGTCCCGGGAGCGCAGCTCATGGGCCAGCTCCATGCCGGTCTTCCCGTCCATACAGATGTCCAGGCACAGCAGGTCGAACCGCTCCCGCCCCGCGCCCAGGGCGGCGGAGAGCTCCTGGGCGGAGGAGAAGGGCGCCACCTCGTGCTCCACCCCCGCCCGGTCCAGGATCTCCCCGCACAGGGCGCACAGCTCCTCCCTGGCGGTCTTTTCGTCGTCACAGACGGCCACACGATACATCGCCCCGCTCCTTTCCAGCTTTTCCCGGCCCGCCGGACGCCCCGGCCGGCCCGCTATATTCTATCAGATCTCCGCCCCCGCCGCAAGTGGCGGTACGGGGGACGCGGTCACGTCGCCTCCGCCGTCCCCGCCCCGTCGGGGCGCTCCAGGCGCTTGACGGCGGTGACGGTGTCCCCCTCGTCGCCGGACTCGAAGAGGACCCGCTGACAGCTCCGGCGCACGAAGTCGGCGGAGCCCCGCAGGGCGCTGTCCTCCGGCGGGTCCAGGGGGTCTCGTCCCCCCATGGCCCCCCGGAGGCGCAGAATGATCAGCCCGTCCTCCCGAACGGTGACGCACTCGGCCATGAACCGGTCCCGCTCCTCGCCCCTGGCCCGGCAGAGGGCGAAGAGCTCGTCGGCCATGACCAGGATCCGGGCCGCCTCCTGGTCGGGGACGCGGTTGCTCCGCAGCTGGCCCCGCAGGAAGCTCTGGAGGGCGGCGGCCCCGGCGGCGTCGCCGGTGAGGACGCAGTGGGCCTGGGCCTGGTCCCGGCGGCAGTACTCCACGGCCAGCATGGCGTAGGGGCAGATCTGGATGCTGTGGGCGGCGTAGGCCTCCCCGGCGTCCCCCACCAGCTGGAGCTGCCGCTCCAGCTCGGCCTGACGGGTCCGGCGCTCGTTGAGGCTCTGGCGGATGCGCTCCTCGCCGAACTCCGAGCCGTCCGTGCCCTTGATGGCGCTCAGCGCGCCGGTGTGGAAGAACAGCCTGTCCCCCTGGCTCAGCTCCAGCTCCACCGCCTGGTAGGACACGTCCTCGCACTGCCCCAGGGGGGCGTAGGAGAAGATCTCCACCGGGTCGTAGCGCTCCTCCCGGAAGCGCAGGAACAGGGGGGTCCGTCCCCCGGCGTTGACGCAGGAGAACCGCCCGGCGGTGCCGTCCAGCACCCCGGCCATCAGCTCCACCGACAGCTGCCCCCCGCTCATCTCGTAGAGCTGGCGGTTGGCCTCCCGCATGGCCTGCTCCAGGCTGACGCTGGAGCGGAGATGGCTCTTCAGGGTGGT
This sequence comes from uncultured Oscillospiraceae bacterium, assembly GCA_947628975.1. Taxonomy (GTDB): domain Bacteria; phylum Bacillota; class Clostridia; order Oscillospirales; family Oscillospiraceae; genus MGBC124762. The sequence goes on from CANRBW010000088.1 coordinate 4,700, forward strand.
CTGGGCGATGACGGTGAACAGCGCCTGGGTCAGGTCCTGGCCCGGCGCCTCCCCCACCAGGACGCACAGCCGCTCCCCGTCCAGCAGGAAGTAGTCGTAAAAACAGCAGATCAGCCCCTGGTCGTGGCGGGTCTTGCCGCTGAGGGTGAAGGGATAGCCCCCCTCCCGCAGGGGCAGCTCCTTGGGCCGCATGGCGATCCGCAGACCGTTGGCCACCTGGGCGTCGCCGGCCCGCTTCTGCTCCTGCACGGCGGTCTCCACCTGTTCCAGGTTGTTGACCTCGATCTCCGCCAGCATCAGCTGGAAGGTCTTGGCCAGGTCGTTGAACTCATAGCCACCCTTGAAGGTCATCCCCCGGAAGGCCTGCCGGTCCTCCTGCTCCACATAGCTCCGGGCGGCGCCGGCGAGCCGCTTGATGGGGACGATGAGGTTGCGCCGGATCAGCAAGAAGTAGATGAGCAGCAGCACCATGGCCGCCGAGCCCATGAGCCAAGCCGCGTTATGCACAAAGGAGCGCACGCTGCCCAGGGCCTGCTCCAGAATGATGTCCACCATGGCGTAGTACCCGGAGAAGGAGCCGTCCCACCGCCGGATGGGGGTCCCCACCGTGAGCAGGAGCCCCGCCATGCTGTCCTCCACCCGGAAAGGCTCAAAGGTCTCCCCCTCCATGGCCTGCACCCTGCTCAGGGGGAAGTTGTTCATGGCCAGGGCGCCGCCCAGGCCCTGGTAGCTGTTCTGGTAGTAGTCGGTGCCGGGGATCACGGCGGACTCCAGGGCGATGAGGTAGCCCTCCTCGCTGGGCTGCATCACATAGATGTGGGGCACGCCGCTGCCGACGCGCATGGTTTCCACCAGGGCGTTCAGCTCGCTGTACCGCTCGTCCACCGCGTCGTGGTCGTCCATATAGCGGTCCAGGTCCTCCCCGGCCAGCCGCTCGGCCAGGGCGCGGGTCAAGTTCTCCCCCAGACCCTGGTAGTAGGTCTCCAACTGGCGGGTGTATTGGTTGTAGGAGATATACAGCCCCACAGCGGAGAGGGCCAGGCTCATGAACAGCGCCATGGCCGCCATCCGGCCTCCCAGGCCGACGCGAAACCGGTGTTTCATCCCGTTTCCCCCTTCTCTCAGCTCAGTCCAGCAGGTCTGCGTACTCCCGCAGCTCCTCCCGGACCACCACGATCTCGTTCTTCTTCAGCTCCCCCACCGCGGCCCGGAGCAGGTGGGCCATTCCGATGGGCGCGCCCTCCTGGGCGGCCAGGAAGGCCGCGGAGAGGACGATGTTCTTGATGTGTCCGCCGGAGAGCTCGAACTTCTCCGCCAGGAAGGCCCAGTCGATGTCCTTGGCCAGGGGGGCGTTCTCCGGCATGGTCCGGCGGTAGATGGCCTCCCGCGCGGCGGCGTCGGGGAAGGGGAAGCGGACCACATAGGTGATGCGGCGCATGAACGCCTCGTCGATGTTGCCGATGAGGTTGGTGGACATGACGCACACCCCGTCGTACTCCTCGATCTGCTGGAGCAGATAGGCCACCTCCACATTGGCGTTCCGGTCGTGGGCGTCCTTGACCTCGCTGCGCTTGCCGAAGATGGCGTCGCACTCGTCGAAAAAGAGGACGCAGTTGGACTTGCGGGCCTCGGTGAAGACGGCGTGGAGGTTCTTCTCCGTCTCGCCGATGTATTTGCTGACGATCTGGGAGATGTTGATCTTATACATCTCCATGTTCAGCTCGTTGGCGATGACCTGGGCGCACATGGTCTTGCCGGTGCCCGGGGCCCCGGCGAACAG
>CANRBW010000089.1 GCA_947628975.1 uncultured Oscillospiraceae bacterium
GTAGTACCCCTGGGCGCCGATCATGGCGGCGTTGTCCCCGCAGAGGGACAGGGGAGGGAGGAAGAGCGAGAACCCCTGGGCGGCGCAGTCCGCCTCCAGCCGGGCCCGGATCCGGGAGTTGGCGGCCACCCCTCCGGCCACGGCGATCTTGGGGCAGCCCACCTCCCTGGCGGCCCGGATCACACGGGGGATCAGGCTGTCGCACACCGCCTGGGAGAAGGAGGCGGCCAGGCCGGGCCGGTCCAGGCGCTCCCCCTTCTGCTGGGCGTTGTGGACCAGGTTGACCACCGCCGTCTTCAGCCCGGAGAAGGACAGGTCCAGGGGGTTGCCCTCCACATGGGCCAGGGGCAGGGGATAGGCCGACGGGTCGCCGCCCTGGGAGAGGTCGTCCAGGGGCTTGCCGCCGGGGTAGGGGAGGCCCAGCACCCGGGCCGCCTTGTCGAAGCACTCCCCGGCGGCGTCGTCCCGGGTGGAGCCCAGCACGTCCATGGCGGTGTAGTCCCGGACGTGGACGATGGCGGTGGTGCCGCCGGAGACGCACAGGCAGAGGAAGGGAGGGGCCAGGTCGGGGTGGGCCAGGTAGAGCGCGGCGATGTGGCCCCGGACGTGGTGGACCGGGACCAGGGGCTTTTGGGCGGCGAAGGCCACCGCCTTGGCGAAGTTGACCCCCACCAGCACCGCCCCGATGAGGCCGGGGGCGTAGGTGACCGCCACGGCGTCGATCTCCCCCAGGGTGAGGCCCGCCTGGGCCAGGGCCCGGTCGGCCAGGGGGACGATGGCCTCCACGTGCTTGCGGGAGGCAATCTCCGGCACCACGCCGCCGTAGAGGGCGTGGAGGTCCACCGAGGAGGCCACCTGGTCGGCGAGGATGTGGCGGCCGTCCCGGACCACGGCGGCGGCGGTCTCGTCGCAGGAGGACTCAAAGGCCAGGAGGTTCATTCCGCTCCCTCCTCTTGGAAGGTCCGGGTCATGAGGATGGCGTCCTTGTGGACCTCGGAGTAGTAGTTGGGCCGGCGGCCCACCTCCGCGAAGCCGTTTTTGGCGTAGAGGGCGATGGCGGGGGCGTTGTCCTCCCGGACCTCCAGGGTGAGGAAGGCCAGGTGCTCCGCGCCGTAGCGCAGGAAGGAGCCCAGGATGGCCTGGGCCACCCCTTGGCGGCGGAACTCCTTCCGCACCGCCAGCTTTTCCAGGCACCCCTCGTCCAGGATCACCCCCAGCACCCCGTAGCCCAGCACGAAGCCCTCCTCCGTCTCCGCCACCACCAGGGAGACAGTGGTGTTGTAGAGCTCGCTCTCCCAGCTGTCCTGGCTCCAGGGGCGGGAAAAGTACTCCCGGTCCAGCTGGGCCACCTGGCGCAGGTGGCTCTTGTCCATGGGGACCAGTTGATAGTTCATCCCTTCGCCTCCCCCCAGCTCTGTCCGGCGTTGGCGTCGGCCACCAGCGGGACCTTCAGCTCCGCCACCCCAGTCATCTCCCGGGTGAGCAGGGCCTTGACGGCCTCCACCTCGTCGTCGGGGCACTCCACGATGAGCTCGTCGTGGACCTGGAGGACCAGCCGGCCGGTGAGGCCCTGGTGGGCCAGGGCGTTCCGGACCCGGATCATGGCCAGCTTCATCAGGTCCGCCGCCGTGCCCTGGATGGGCATATTCCGGGCCACCCGCTCCCCGAAGGAGCGCAGGTTGAAGTTGGCGCTTTTCAGCTCCGGCAGCCAGCGGCGGCGGCCGTAGAGGGTGGCGACGAAGCCCTGGGCCCTGGCGGTCTCCACCACCTGGGCCATGTAGTCCCGCACCCCGTGGAAGGTGTCGAAATAGCGGTCCATATACGCCCTGGCCTCCGGCACGGAGACGTGGATGTCCTGGGACAGGGAGAAGGGGGAGATGCCGTAGACGATGCCGAAGTTCACCGCCTTGGCCCGGCGGCGCAGTTCCGGGCTCACCTGGTCGGGGGGGACGCCGAAGACCCTGGCGGCGGTGGCGGTGTGGAAGTCCTGGCCGGAGAGGAACGCCTCCTGCATGGCCTTGTCGTCGGCGATGTGGGCCAGCAGCCGCAGCTCGATCTGGGAGTAGTCCGCGTCCACCAGCTTCCAGCCCTTGGGGGCCACCAGCATATACCGCAGCTGGGCCCCCAGCTCGGTGCGGACGGGGATGTTCTGCATATTGGGCTCGGCGGAGCTCAGGCGCCCGGTGGCGGTGACGGTGTTCTGGAAGGAGGTGTGGATCCGCCCGTCGGAGGCGATGACCTTGCCCAGCCCCTCCACATAGGTGGAGTTGAGCTTGGTCAGCTGGCGGTAGTCCAGCACCGCGTCCACCAGGGGGACCTGCCCCCGGAGCCTTTCCAGCACCTCGGCGGAGGTGGAGTAGCCGGTCTTGGTCTTCTTCACCGGGGGGATCCCCATCTCCTCAAAGAGGATCTTGCCCAGCTGCTGGGTGGAGTTGATGTTGAACTCCCGCCCCGCCAGCTGGTAGATGAGCTGTTCGTCCTGGGCGATGCGGGCCTTCAGCCGGTCGCCGTACCCGGCCAGGGCGGTCTGGTCGATCCGCACCCCGGCCCGCTCCATCTCCGCCAGCACCGGGCAGAGGGGGAGCTCCACCTCCCGGTAGAGCCGCGCCAGGCCCAGCTGCTCCAGCCGGGGGGACAGCTCCCGGCGGAGGGCGGCCACCAGGGCGGTGTGGCAGACCAGGGCGGCCAGGGCGTCGTCGTCGCCGCCGGCCAGCAGGGGGCCCGCCTCCGCCTGGAGATACGCCGCCTCCTTGGGCACCTCCTGGCGGAAGTAGGTCAGGGCCAGACGGGACAGCTCGTAGCTGCCGTCGGTGGGGGCCAGGAGATAGGCGGCCAGGGCGGTGTCGAAGACGAAGCCGCCGGTGGAGAGCCCCTCCCCCAGCAGGGTGTTCATCAGGTCCTTGACGTTGTGGGAGACCTTCGGGACGGCGGGGGAGAACAGGGCCCGGAGCAGGTCGTTGTAGCGGGGCAGCCGGTCGGCCAGGAGGAGGGCGGTCCGGGTCCGGCCCTCCTGGTCCCAGGCCACGCACACCCCCGCCAGACCGGGCAGGGCCAGCAGGGCCACCGGCTCCCCGGCGGTCCAGAGGGGCAGCAGGGCCTCCCACTGGGCGTCCTCGGCGAACACCTGGCGGTCCGCCCCGGCGTCAAAGCCCGCCCCCGCCGCGGGAGCGGCGGAGCCGGGGGAGGAGAGGCCCAGCTTGTCCAGGAGCTTGGAGAACTCCAGCCGCAGGAACAGCTCCCGCAGGGCGGGGCCGTCCGGCTCCCGGCGCAGGGCGTCCTCCGGCTGGAAGGAGAGGGGCGCGTCCCGCCGGATGGTGGCCAGGGTGTAGGAGAAGGCCGCGTCCTCCTTGCCCTCGGCCAGCTTTCGCACCATCGCGGGCTTGGCGGGGGTCTGGGGGGCGGTGAGGACGGCGGGCATCTCCTCGTAGAGGCGCTGGATGGAGCCGTACATCCGGACAAGGCCCATGGCGGTCTTCTCCCCGATGCCCTTGACGCCGGGGATGTTGTCGCTGGCGTCCCCCATGAGGGCCTTGAGGTCGATGATGTGGATGGGCTCGAAGCCGTACTCGGCCCGGAAGGCCTCCGGAGTCATGTCCCGGGTGGTGGTCTGGCCCATGCGGGTGGTCACCAGCTTGACGGTGACGGACTGGTCGATGAGCTGGAGGGAGTCCTTGTCCCCGGTGACCACCACCGTGGTCCAGCCCCGCTCCGTGTTCCGGGCGGACAGGGTGCCCAGCAGGTCGTCGGCCTCCCAGCCGTCCAGCTCGTAGCGGGGGATGTTCATGGCGTCCAGCACGTCCTTCAAAATGGGCATCTGGGCGGCCAGGTCGTCGGGCATGGGGTGGCGGGTGGCCTTGTAGCCGGGGTACATCTGGTGGCGGAAGGTGGGGGCCCTGCGGTCAAAGGTGACGGCCAGGGCGTCGGGGGCCTCCTCGTCCAGGAGCTTGAGGAGGATGTTCAAAAACCCGTAGACGGCGTTGGTGGGGATGCCGTCCCGGGTGGACAGGGGCCGGACGCCGTAAAACGCCCGGTTGATGATGGAGTTGCCGTCGATGAGCATACATTTCATAAGGGCGATCCACCCCTCCCAGAGAGATCCGCCGGCGGCCGCCGGCGATGAAAAAGACGGCCTGGGCCGCCTTTTTCGCTGTCTATGGTGTCTCCTCCGGCCGACGGAGGCGGCGGACCAGCAGGACGGAGAGATACCACCCCGCCAGCCCGGCCAGGTCGCCCACCACGAAGCCGGCCAGCACGTCGGTGGGGTAGTGGACCCCCACGTAGAGCCGGGACAGGGCCATGAGCGCAGCCAGGATCACCGCCCCCGCCTTGACCCACCGCCGGCCCAGCCAGGTCCCCGCCCCGTCGCCCCGGAGGAAGGCCAGGGCGAAGGCGAAGGCGGCGGAGGTGTGGCCGGAGGGGAAGGAGAGGGGGTCCTTTTCCGTCACCAGCGGGACCAGGGCGGGGAAGTCCACCCAGGGCCGGACCCGCTGGACCAGGTGCTTGAGGAGGACGTTGGTGAAGAGAAGACTGCACAGCAGGGCCAGGGCGGTGGCCAGGCCCAGCCGCCGGGTCCGGGGGAAGAGCAGCAGCGCGGCGGTGAACACCACGAACAGCGCCCCGGCGTCCCCCAGACGGGTAAAGGCGGAGACCACGGGGTCAAGGAGGGGGGAGCGCAGCGTCTCCTGGATCCAGAGCAGGATCCCCGCCTCCCACGCGCTCAGGGCGGCCACGGCTCACTCCCAGTCGCAGGTCATGATGGTGGAGTAGGGGAACTCGAAGTGGGTGGTCTTGAGGATGTGGGACTTGGCCACCCGCACCTCCTGGGTGCCCACCTTGTTGACGATGGGGTCGTCCACCATGGCCTCCACGGTGAAGGTCAGGTCCAGGCGGTCCGCCTCCTCGAAGCGGACCATGTGGCCGGTGGAGTCGGGGTTATAGCTGACGTGGGGGACGGCGGTCACCCCGGTGACGTAGGCGGGCAGCAGCTCGCCGTTGGCCATCAGCTGGTCCCGGTGGTCCGGGGCCTCGTCCAGGAAGCGCTGGACCTCCCGATAGGTGGCCTCGTCCACCGCCTGGACCTGGGCGGTGTAGGTCAGCTTGACGGCGTTGGCGCCCAGGCCGCTGTCGGAGGGGGACAGGAAGCGGACCGCCAGGAAGACCACCGCGGCCACGACGATGATCAGGGCGAGCAGGTCGATGAGGTTGATCTTCCCGAAAAGCTTTCCCTTTTCGTCTATGAGTTTCATAAGAGCCTCCCGAATATCCGGCAGGGCAGAGAAGCCTTGCCAAAGTAGTAAATTCAGTATATAATAATTTGTAACGTCTTTCAAGACTTTTTTTCCGAGGGGGGAGAGGCCGTGAAGGTGGTCCATCTCATCAGCGGCGGGGATACCGGCGGCGCCAAGACCCACATCCATATGCTGTTGAGCAACATCGCCCCCCGGGTGGAGATCACCCTGGTCTGCTTTATGGAGGGCCCCTTCGCCCAGGAGGCCAGGGCGCTGGGCATCCCCACGGTGGTGTTCCAGGGGCGCAACATCCCGCGCATCCTCTCCCGGCTGGCCGCCTTCATCCGGGAGGGAGGGTATGAGATCGTCCACTGCCACGGGGCCAGGGCCAACCTGATGGGGGCGCTCCTGCGCCGCCGGGTCAGACTGCCGGTGATCACCACCGTCCACTCCGACCCCAGGCTGGACTACCTGGGCCGTCCCCTGGGGCGGCTGACCTACGGGGCCATCAACGCCGTGGCCCTGCGGCGGCTGGACTACCGTATCGGCGTGTCCGACGCCATGGTGGACCTGCTCATCCGCCGGGGCTTTGACGCCGACCGGCTCTTCTCCATCTACAACGGCCTGGACTTCACCCCCCGCACCCCGGCCATGGACCGGAGGACCTACCTGGCCTCCCTGGGGCTGGACTGGGGGGAGGAGGCGGTGATCGTGGGCATCACCGCCCGGCTCAACCCGGTGAAGGACGTGGCCACCCTGATCCGGGGCTATGCCCTGGCCCGCCGGAGCGCCCCGGCCCTGCGGCTGCTCATCGCCGGGGACGGGGAGGAGCTGGAAAAGCTCCAGGCCCTGGCCCGGGAGCTGGACGTGGCCGGGGAGGTCCGCTTCGCCGGGTGGGTCGACGACGTGGACAGCTTCTACAACGCCATCGACATCAACGCCCTGACCTCCCTGTCCGAGACCTTCCCCTACTCCCTCACCGAGGGGGCGCGGTTCTCCCTGCCCACGGTGGCCTCCCGGGTGGGGGGCGTGCCCTACCTCATCGACCACGGCGTCACCGGTCTGCTGTTCCGGCCCGGGGACGTGGAGGCCCTGGCCGGGCACCTGGTGACCCTGGCGGGGGACCCCGGCCTCCGGGAACGGATGGGCCAGCGGCTCTACAACAAGGCCAGGAACGAGTACTCCATCGAGTCCACCATCGACAGGCAGGTGGAGATCTACCAGACCGTCCT
>CANRBW010000090.1 GCA_947628975.1 uncultured Oscillospiraceae bacterium
CCCTAGATCTCACTGACACACATGGCTTCAACAATGATTAGCATGCATTACCGCTTGTCGGTATTTGGCGATGATTGGCGCACTGAGCCTGTGAAGCGAATTTTGGGCTCAAGCAGATATGCATCCACGATTGTGGAAACGACCAACGAGCATCTGAACCTTCCGCCACAAAGGGAGCCTGAAAAACAAGACAGATTGGGTGTGATTTACGAAGCACCTCATGCAAGTGGCAAACCGCTCGCAAGCTAACTGTCTTCCCTTGGGAGGGGCGCGTAGCGCCGCCCCCTCCCAAACCTACCCCACGCGCATTGACGTTTGCGCCACAGCGCAATCCGCCAACAGACAGCGTCACTACAAAAGAAGCGAGGACTGTCATGGGCCAGGGCCAGGATGTTGCCCACCGTCAGGTCGGTCTCCACCTCCTCTGCGAAGATCTGGGCAAAGTCCCCGATTTTGGTGAGGCTCTGGAAGCTCAGGCACTTTTTGATGATCTCCTTCATCAGCGCCTGCTGGGTGCGGATGCGGCCCAGGTCGGCGTCGGCGTACTGGACGGAGAAGCTGTTGTTGTGCCGCCAGCGGACCACCTGCATGGCGTCATCGCCGCTGAGGTGGCGCAGGCCGCCGGGCTGGTCGATGACCAGATCCTGGGTGGGGTCTTTGTACTTCATGTCAAAGGGGACTTCAAAGTCCACGCCGCCGATGGTGTCCACCAGACGCCCAAAAGCCTCCCAGTTGACGATGACGTAAAAGTCGGGGACGATGCCGGTCATATCCCCCACAGCCTCCTTGAGGTAGTCGATCCCCTTCTTCTGGCTGCCCTTTTCGGCGTAGTAGAGCCCCAGGTTCCACACGCCGTTGATCTTCTTGTTTTTGTCGGGGTGCCGGGCGTCCACCATGGTGTCCCGGGGAATACTCATCACCGTCAGCTTCTGGTTGGGGATGTCGTAGGAGCAGAGCATGATGGTGTCGGTATTCCCGCCGCCGCCGGTGTCCCGGCCCACCAGCAGGAAGGTGTAGAACTCCTCCTTGCGCGTCGCGTCCGCCTCGGACCGGGGGGGCATATCCCCGGCGAGCTGTTCGGCGGTGTCGGAGTAGCTGGGCACCTCCGGCAGGTCGCCGACCCCCCGGAGGTCGCCGAGCACCGCCCGGATCCCCAGGGCCACCAGCAGGACGCACACCAGCGCCACCGCCACGATCAGGGCGATCTTCTTTCCCCGGCTGAGGCCGCCCTTGGCCCCCCCGGTCTCCCCGCCGGGGGCGGGGGCGCCCGCCTCCGGAACGGGCCCGGTCGGCTTGTTGGGCAGATTTTTCTCCAGGCGCGCGCCGCCCCGTTTTTCTTTCTTCATCGTTTCATTCCCATTCCTTTCCGTGCCGCAGTTCAGCCAGGGCCAGGCGGGTGTTGGGGTGGACCTCCCGCCCCTTCTCCTCCATCTCCCGGATGGACATCTCGCACCCCTCCGCCACCGCCGCGTCCAGGTCGGTCTCCACCAGCTCCCGAAGGCGCTCCACGCCGGGGAAGTCCCGGTTGGGCTCCATGTAGTCGGCGATGTACAGGATCTTGTCCAGCAGGGTCATCCCCCGCCGCCCGGTGGTGTGGCAGTAGATGGCGTCGTAGACCGGGTCGGGCTGGCCGAAGACGTGTCGGGCCACCAGGGCGCCGGTCTTGGCGTGGAGGAGCTTTTCCGACTTCAGCTCCAGCGGGTCCAGCTCCACGCCGTACCGGCGGCAGTAGTCCAGGTGCCGCTGGGTGGACCAGTACTTGGTGCAGTCGTGGAGGATCCCGGCCCGACGGGCCAGGTCCTGGTCCCCGCCCCAGCGGCGGGCCAGCCGCACCGCCGTCTCCTCCACCCCCAGGATGTGGGCGTGGCGCTTGGCGTAGACCATGGAGAGGGAGCAGGCCCGCAGCTCGTCCGGCTCCAGCCGGGTCAGGTCCCGGCGGACGCCGTAGAGGCCGTGGCGGAGGATATAGCCCCAGACCGCCGTGGGCAGGTCCGCCCCGTCCCCCCGCTCCCGGATCCGGGTGGAGGACGCCTCGTAGACCCTGGGCAGGGGCAGGATCCGGACGGTGGCCCCGAAGCGGGCCTCCAGCTCCCGGCCCCGCGCCTCCAGCTCCTCCGGCCGGTCCGTCTGCCACCGGCAGAAGGCCCCGATGTTGGCCAGGGCGAGGATCCGGTCGCTCTCATGCCAGTCCGGGAGAGTGCGGAGCATATCGCTCCCCATCAGCAGCCACAGCTCGTCCCCCGGACAGCGCTCCCGGAGCTGCTGGAGGGTATCCGAGGTGTAGCTGGGGCCCTCCCGCCGCAGCTCCAGGTCCTCCACCGTCACCTTGTCGGGGGCCAGGAGGGCGTCGGCCATCAGCCGCGTCATCTCCAGGCGGCGCTCCGGCGCGGCGCTGTCCCCGCTCAGGGCCTTGTGGGGGGGCTGCTTGGCGGGGACCAGGATCAGCCGGTCCAGCTCCAACAGCGTCAGGGCCGCCTGGGCGGCGTACATATGGCCCAGGTGGGGCGGGTCAAAGGTCCCGCCGTAAATGCCGATCCTCATCCCATCCCCCACCCTTCACGACGCGCCGTTGCTCCGGCACAGGACGATCTTGTCCCGCTTGGCCGGGTCATGGCTTGGACGGTAGAGCACGAATTTTGTTCCGATGACCTGGACCACCTCCGCCCTGGCGGCCACGGCCAGGGCCTCGGCGGCCTCCCTGGCGGTCATCCCGGAGCCCTCCAGCACCCGGCCCTTGATCAGCTCCCTGGCCTCCAGAGCGCTGTCCGCCTGGGCCACCAGGTTGGCGCCGATGCCGTCCTTGCCGATGTGGAGGATGGTGTCGATTCCGTTGGCCAGGCCCCTGAGCTGGGCGCGCTGTTTACTGGTCAAGTCCACGCAGATACCCCTCCAATTCCGTCCTGAATTTCTCCAGCGCCCTGCCCCGGTGGGAGATGGCGTTCTTCTCCTCCGGGGCCATCTGGGCAAAGGTCTTGCGGAGGCCGGGCACAAAGAAGATGGGGTCGTAGCCGAAGCCGTTCTCTCCCTGGGGGGCGTAGGCGATGGTGCCGGGGCACTCCCCCCGGGCGGAGAGCACGTCCCCGCCGGGGAAACAGGCGGTGACCACGCTGACGAACTTGGCCCCCCGGTCGATCTGGCCCTTCAGCCCCTGGAGCACCAGTTGACAGCGCTGGGGGTCGGTCAGACCCTCCCCGCCGTAGCGGGCGGAGTACACCCCCGGCCCGCCGGCCAGGGCGTTGACGCACAGGCCGGAGTCGTCGGCGATGGCGGGCAGACCGGTGGCCTCCATCACCGCCCTGGCCTTCAAAAGGGAGTTCTCCTCAAAGGTCTCCCCCGTCTCCTCCACCTCCACGTCCACCCCCAGGTCGGACTCCAGCACCGCCTCCACCCCCAGGCCGTCCAGGATGCGGCGCAGTTCGGCCAGCTTGTGGCTGTTGCGGCTGGCCAGCACGAATTTCATGGCAAGGTCCTCCCCTTTACAGTTCTAGCGCGGCGCGCTGAAGCGCCTGTAATTCCCGGATCCCTCCGGCGCAGAGGTCCAGCAGGGCCCGCTGTTCCTCCAGGGTGAAGGCCCGGCCCTCGCCGGTGCCCTGGACCTCCACCAGACGGCCCTGGTCGGTCATCACGCAGTTCAGGTCCACCTGGGCGGCGCTGTCCTCCTCGTAGCAGAGGTCCAGCAGCAGCCGGTCCTCCACGATCCCGGCGGACACGGCGGCCACCTGGCCGACCAGCGGGTCCTCGCGCAAGAGCCCGTCCGCCATCAGCTTCCGGCAGGCCAGGGCCAGGGCCACATAGCCCCCCGTGACGCTGGCGGTGCGGGTGCCCCCGTCCCCCTGGATCACGTCGCAGTCCACGGTGATGGTGCGCTCGCCCAGCTTTTTGCGGTCCACACAGGCCCGGAGGGAGCGGCCGATCAGCCGCTGGATCTCCGCGCTCCGGGGGGAGAGCTTCAGCTTGGCGATGTCCCGGCGGCTCCGCTCCCGGTTGGCCCGGGGGAGCATGGAGTACTCCGCCGTCACCCACCCCTCCCCCTCCGGCACATGGGGCGGGGTCTTCTCCTCCACCGAGGCGGCGCAGAGGACCCTGGTGTTGCCGCAGGTGATGAGCACGCTCCCCTCGGCGAACTTCAGATAGCCGGTCTCCAGCCGCACCGGGCGGAGCTGGTTGTTGTCTCTTCCGTCGATCCGGGCCATGGCGGTCCCCTCCTTTCAGATCAGCGCCTGGGCGAAGGCGGCGGGGTCGAAGGGCATCAGGTCCTCCACGCCCTCCCCCACGCCGATGAACTTCACCGGGACGCCCAGCTCGTGGGCGATGGCCAGGACGATCCCGCCCTTGGCGGTGCCGTCCAGCTTGGTCAGGACGATGCCGGTGATCCCGGCGGTCTCCCGGAACTGTCTGGCCTGGATGAGGCCGTTCTGGCCGGTGGTGGCGTCCAGCACCAGCAGGGTCTCCCGGCTGGAGCCGGGGCACTCCCGGTCGGCCACCCGGCTGATCTTCGCCAGCTCGTTCATCAGGTTCTGCTTGTTGTGGAGCCGCCCCGCCGTGTCCACCAGCACCGCGTCGCACCCTCTGGCCTTGGCGGCGGCCAGAGCGTCAAAGACCACCGAGGCGGGGTCCGCCCCCTCGTGCTGTTTGACGATCTCCGCCCCGGAGCGCTCCGACCAGACGGTGAGTTGGTCGGCGGCGGCGGCCCGGAAGGTGTCGGCGGCGGCCAGGAGGACCTTCCGCCCCTCCCCCTTCATCCGGGCGGCCAGCTTGCCGATGGTGGTGGTCTTCCCCACGCCGTTGACGCCGATGAAGAGCAGTACGGCGGGCTTTTGGCCCAGCGCCAGGTCCTGGTCCCCCACCTGGAGCATTCGGGCGATGATCTCCCGCAGCAGCTCCCTGGCCCCCTGGGCGTCCCGGACTTTCTCCTCCTTGACCCGCCGGCGCAGGGTATCCACCACCTCCATGGTGGTCTCCACCCCCATGTCGGAGAGGATCAGGGTCTCCTCCAGCTCGTCGTAGAAGTCGTCGTTCAGCTCCCCGGCGAAGAGGTTGTCCAGGGAGTGGCCGATGTTCTCTCTGGTGCGGGACAGCCCCGCCTTGATCTTTTCAAAAAATCCCACGTCGCATCCCTTTCTCAGTTCTACTGCACAAAATTCTCCAGATGGAGTTCCTTTTCCACCTCGTTGAGGTTGATGGTCAGCACCCGGCTGACCCCCTTCTCCTGCATGGTGACGCCATAGAGCACGTCCGCCTCCTCCATGGTGCCCCGCCGGTGGGTGATGACGATGAACTGGGTCTTGTCCGACATGGCGCGCATATAGTTGGCGTAGCGCGCCACGTTGGTGTCGTCCAGGGCGGCCTCGATCTCGTCCATGACGCAGAAGGGGGTGGGCCGGACCTTGAGGATGGCGAAGTAGAGGGCGATGGCCACGAAGGCCCGCTCCCCGCCGGAGAGAAGGGTGATGGTCTTCAGCGCCTTCCCCGGCGGCTGGGCCTTGATGTCGATGCCGCAGTTGAGGATGTCGTCGGGGTCCTCCAGCTCCAGGGTGGCCTTGCCGCCCCCGAACAGCTCCAGGAAGGTCTGGGAGAAGGTCTCGCTGATGCGCTGGAACTGGGTGGCGAAGATGGTCTTCATCTCCCCGGTGATCTGCTCGATGATCTCCTCCAGCTCCCGCTTGGAGCGGGTCACGTCGTCCCGCTGTTCGGTGAAGTAGGTGTAGCGCTCGTTCACCCGCTGGTACTCCTCGATGGAGTCCAGGTTGATGTTGCCCAGGGCGGCGATGGCGCGCTTGAGCTCGCCGATGCGCTTCTGGGCGGCCCGCATATCCTCGATGGGGATCTGCTGGGCCTTGGCGGCCTCGTGGGAGAGTTCGTAGCTGTCCCACAGCTTGTCCAGGAGCTGTTTTTCCTCCATGGCGGCGGAGAGCTTTTTCTGCTCCAGGATGGAGACCTGCCGCTCCATGCTCTGAAGCTGGCCGGCCTTGTCCCGGCTCTCCCGGTCGGCCCGGTTGCGCTGGCCCTCCAGGGCCAGCTTCTCCTGGGCCAGGGCGCGGATGGCCTCGTTCAGGGTCCGGCTGCCGTCCCGGATGGCCTGAAGGCGGCCCTCCTTTTCGGCGATCTCCTGCTGGTGGGCCCGGTTCCGCTCCTCAAAGTCGGCGATCATCCGCACCCGCTGGGCCCGGTCCCCGGCGATGTCCCGGTGGAGGGCTTCCAGCTGGGTGAGCGCGGTCTCCGAGGCCGCCTTCTCCCCCTCCAGGGCGGCCAGCTGGGCGTTGCCCTCCGCCATCCGGCGGCTGAGGTCGGCCAGGGTCTGCTGGAGCCGGGTCTGCCCCTGGGCCTTGCTGGCGGCCTGGGCCTCAAAGGCCGCGGCGCTGGCCGCCCGGGAGAGCCTGGACAACCGCGTCAC
>CANRBW010000091.1 GCA_947628975.1 uncultured Oscillospiraceae bacterium
GCGCTGTGACGTGAACCTGTCGGTCCGCCCCGCCGGGTCCCAGGAGCTGGGCACCCGCACCGAGATGAAGAACCTCAACTCCTTCAAGGCCATCGGCCGGGCCATCGACTACGAGGCCCGCCGCCAAATCGAGCGCATCGAGGAGGGGAAGCGGGTGGTCCAGGAGACCCGCCGCTGGGACGAGAACAAGGACGCCACCTACTCCATGCGCTCCAAGGAGGACGCCCAGGACTACCGCTACTTCCCCGAGCCGGACATCCCGCCTGTGGAGCTCTCCGACGCGTACCTGGACCATCTGCGCGCCGAGATGCCGGAGCTGGCGGAGGCCAAGCGGGAGCGCTACCAGGCCCAGTACGGCCTGTCGGCCTACGACGCGGGGATGATGACCGGGGAAAAGGCCCTGGCCGACTTCTTCGAGGAGTGCGTGGCCCAGGGGGCGGAGCCCAAGACCGCCTGCAACTGGATCATGGGCCAGGTCCTCCGCAAGCTCAAGGAGCTGGGCCGGGAGCCGGGGGAGATGACCTTCCCGCCCCGGAGCCTGTGCCGCCTGCTGGAGCTGGTGAAGGAGGGGAGCCTCAACCGGAACACCGCTGTGGCGGTCTTCGACGCGGTCTTTGAGGCCAACGGCGACGTGGACGAGTATGTAAAGGCGAACGGCTTGTCACAGGTCCGGGACACCGGCCTCATCGAGGAGGTGGTGGACCAGGCGCTGGCGGACAACCCCCAGTCGGTGGCTGACCTCAAGGCCGGGAAGGAGAAGGCCTTCGGATTCCTGGTGGGACAGTGCATGAAGGCCCTGAAAGGCCAGGGGGACCCCCAGCTGGTGAACCGTCTGCTGCGGGAAAAGCTGGAGAAGCTGTAAAGGCAAAGAACTTGCCAGACAAAAACCGCCGCCCCCGCCGACAGAGGAGCTCTGCCGGCGGGGGCGGCGCCGTTTTTTCCGCCGACGGCTTGCAAAGCCGGGGGGAACTGTTATAATGGAGGTATTCCGAGAAGGAGAGGGGAGTGCTTGCTATGAAACAGCCCAGAAGCGTGGGGCTCTGCATCGTGCTGTTCCTGGTCACCTGCGGGCTCTACGGGCTCTACTGGCTCTACTGCATCCACCAGGACGTGCAGGAGGTCTGCGGCCGTCCGATGAGCGTCAGCGGCGGGATGGTGCTGTTGCTGAGCCTGGTCACCTGCGGGATCTATCTGTACTACTGGAGCTACAAGATGGGCCAGTTCCTGGACACTGCCAAGGGGGTGCCCAACGGCAACTCCAAGATCCTCTACCTCCTCCTGAGCCTTCTGGGGCTGGACGTGGTCGCCTTCGCCCTGATGCAGAACGAGCTCAACTGCTTTGTCACCGGGGTCGATGACCTGTAAGGAGCGCCTGGTCCGGGTGTTGGCGGGGGCCGGGGCGGCTGTGGCGGCCACCCTGGCCCTTGTCGCCTGGCTCCGGTGGTCCGGCGAGGGACTGGTCTGTCCCCTCTGGCGGGCCACCGGGCTCTACTGCCCGGGGTGCGGGGTGAGCCGGATGTGTCTGCGGCTGCTGCGGCTGGACCTGGCCGGGGCGTTCCGGGCCAACCCCCTGCTGCTGGTGACCGCGCCGGGGATGGGGGCCCTGCTCCTGGGCCGGGCGTGGCGATATGTCCGCGCCGGGGACCGGGGAACGCCCCGGTGGGAGGAGCGGACCTGGCTGGCCCTGGCGGGGGTCTTCCTCCTCTACGGGGTCCTGCGGAACCTGTCCGCCCTGTCCTGCCTGGCCCCCCGCTAGAGCCGGAGGGGGACCGGGGCGTCCAGGGCGAGGCGGTCCGGGGCGACGGCGCAGTCGTAGGCCCACACCTCCACCCCCGCCCCGGCGGCCTCCCGGAGGGCCTGGCCGAACTGGGGATGGGTGAGGTCGTTGGGGGAGAAGAAGTCCACCGGCTTCATCTGAATGACGAAGCACACCGCCGCCCGGAAGCCCGCCTGGCGGGCGGCGATCAGCTCCCGGAGGTGCTTGACCCCCCGCTGGGTGGGCGCGTCGGGGAAGTAGGCCCCGCCGTCCACCTCCAGGGTGACCCCTTTCACCTCCACGAAGCCCCGCGCCCCGGCGGACTCCCAGTAGAAGTCGAACCGGGAGGAGCCCCAGGCGGTCTCCGGCCGCAGGAGGGTGAGGCCGGGGAGGCCCCCGGCGGCGGCCCACTCCCCAAAGACCCGGTTGGGGGCCTGGGCGTCCAGGTTGATCAGGCGCGATCCCTTCTCCACGGCCACCAGGTCGTAGGCGGTCTTCCGGGCGGGGTTCTCCGCCGCCGCCAGATAGACCGCCGCCCCGGGAACCAGCAGCTCCCGGCACCGGCCGGTGTTCTTCACATGGACCGTCTCCACCTGTCCGGCCAGCTCCACCTGGGCGATGAAGCGGTTGGGCCGGGACAGGAACCGGGCGGGGAGGACGCGGCGGTACTCCATCGGCAATGCCCCCTTCACGGGTCGTTCGCAGCGCGCCGGGCGGACCGGCCGCGCCAGCGGTGCGGTATCATGCGCCATCCTTTGCGGTTCCCGGCAAGGCCGGGGAGCAAAGGCGGCATCCAGGCGGTATAATAGCCGCTCTGCGGACATTGTACCAGGCCGCCGAGGGGCTGTCCAGAGGCGGCCACCGGAGCGGGGCGGAGGGAAACCGTCCGCGGTTTTGCTCTGTTTTCCGGGAAAACCGAGATTTGCGGAACGAAAAACGGCCCCTGTAACACTTGGATAAAAAAATCCGGGGGAAAAGTAAAAAAGTGGTTGCCCTTTGCCAAAGACTGGGTTATAATGGTCCCGGATCCCAAACGCCCCGCGCCACGGCGCGGAAACACTGAAAACAGAAAGGATGATTGCTCCATGAAGAACACCAAGAGGCTCCTGTCCCTGGTCCTGGCGCTGGTGATGGTCTTCGCTCTGGCCGCCTGTGGCGGCGGCGGTGACGCCCCCGCCACCGACGCGCCGGCCACCGACGCGCCGGCCACCGACGCGCCGGCCACCGACGCCCCCGCTGAGGGCGCCCCCGAGGAGGGCGCTCCCGCCGCCGACGCGCTCAACGCCGACGACATCGAAGACAGCATGACCTCCGCCGACGGCACCTATCAGATCGCCTTCGTCACCGACGTGGGCGTGCTGAAGGACAAGTCCTTCAACCAGGGCACCTTTGACGGCGTGAAGCTGTACGCCGCCGCCAACGGCAAGAGCTACAAGTACTACCAGCCCGCCAACGGCGATCAGGCCACCGACGACGACCGCTACGACGCCATGAAGGCCGCCGTGGAGGGCGGCGCCGAGGTGGTGGTGGCCGCCGGGTTCATGCAGGAGAACGCCCTGAAGCGGGCCGCCTCCGAGAACCCCGACGTCTCCTTCATCTTCATCGACGGCTACCCCGTCAATGACGACAACGGCAACGTCCTGCCCAACATCGCCGGCATCTCCTTCTGCGAGGAGCAGCCCGGCTACATGGCCGGCTACGCCGTGGTGAAGGAGGGCTTTGAGAAGCTGGGCTTCGCCGGCGGCGGCGGCGGCAACAACGCCGCTGTGAACCGCTACGGCTACGGCTTCGTCCAGGGCGCCAACGCGGCCGCCGCCGAGATGGGCAAGACCGTGGAGATCAACTACACCTACAAGCACGGCTCCAACTTTGCCGCCTCCCCTGATCTGGAGGCCATGATCGCCGGCTGGTACAACAACGGCACCGAGATCGTCTTCTCCGCCGGCGGCTCCATCTTCGTGTCCATCGCCGCCGCCGCCTCCGCCAACGACGGCTACGTCATCGGCGTGGACGTGGACCAGTCCAGCCAGTCCGACACCGTCATTCTCTCCGCCATGAAGGGGCTGTCCAGCTCGGTGGAGTGGGCCCTGACCAAGGTCTATGACGGCACCTTCGACGAGATCGGCGGCGTGGGCACCGCTCTGGGCGCCAAGGAGGGCGCTGTGGGTCTGCCCACCGACACCTGGATGCTGGAGAACTACACCGTGGAGGAGTACGAGGCCCAGCTGGAGGCCATCAAGGCCGGCACCATCGAGATCGACAACACCGTCCTGGAGTATGACGCCATCGCGCAGGACTACTCCAACGTGGTGCTCAACTACGAGTAAGCCATAAGACCCCGCGGAGACCGCCGGGAGGGACGCGAAGGCGTCCCTCCCTTTTTTTGTCCGGGCGGGGATTCTCAATTTTTTCCTTTCCCCTGTGGGAGGGATAAATTTCTTGCTTTTGTCCCAAAAGCATTGTATAATTGAATCGTCAAAATTCACCAGGAAGTGGGGATGCGCATGGCCCAGGCGGAAAACATCATCGAGATGCTCCACATCACCAAGGAATTCCCCGGCATCGTCGCCAACGACGACATCACGCTCCAGCTGCGGCGGGGAGAGATCCACGCCCTGCTGGGGGAGAACGGCGCGGGGAAGTCCACGCTGATGAGCGTCCTCTTCGGCCTCTACCAGCCGGAGAAGGGGACCATCCTGAAAAACGGGGAGGAGGTCCGCATCCACAGCCCCAACGACGCCACCGCCCTGGGCATCGGCATGGTCCACCAGCACTTCAAACTCATCGAGGTCTTCACCGTCCTGGACAACATCATCCTGGGGGCGGAGACCACCAAATTCGGCTTTTTGAGCAAGAAAGAGGCCCGGAAGCGGGTGGAGGCCCTGTCGGAGCGGTACGGCCTCCGGGTGGACCTGGACGCCAAGGTGGAGGACATCACCGTGGGGATGCAGCAGAGGGTGGAGATCCTGAAAATGCTCTACCGGGACAACGAGATCCTCATCTTTGACGAGCCCACCGCCGTCCTCATCCCCCAGGAGATCGACGAGCTGATGGCCACCATGAAGGAGTTCGCCCGGGAGGGGAAGTCCATCCTCTTCATCTCCCACAAGCTCAACGAGATCATGGCGGTGGCCGACCGGGTCACCGTCCTGCGCAAGGGGAAGTACGTGGGCACGGTGGACACCAAGGACACCGACAAGCAGACCCTGTCCAACATGATGGTGGGCCGCCCGGTCCAGCTGGAGGTGAACAAGGCCCCCGCCAAGCCGGGGGCGGTGGTGCTGGAGGTGGAGCACTTCACCGTCCCCGCCAAGGGCCAACACAAGCGGGACGCGGTCCACGACGTGAGCTTCCAGGTCCGGGCGGGGGAGATCGTCTGCATCGCCGGCATCGACGGCAACGGCCAGACCGAGTTCATCCACGGCCTCACCGGTCTGGACCGGGCCACCGGCCGGATCACGGTGGAGGGGAAGGACATCGGCCGCGCCTCCATCCGGGAGCGGGGCAAGGAGATGTGCCACATCCCCGAGGACCGGCACAAGCACGGGCTGGTGCTGGACTTCACCCTGGAGCAGAACATGGTCCTCCAGCGGTTTCGGGAAAAGCGCTTCCAGAAGGCAGGCTTCATCGACCGCCGGGCGGTGCGGGCCTACGCCGAACAGCTCATCGAGCGCTTTGACGTCCGCTCCGGCCAGGGGCCGGCCACCGTGGCCCGGTCCATGTCCGGCGGCAACCAGCAAAAGGCCATCATCGCCAGGGAGCTGGACCGGGACAAGCCGCTGGTGGTGGCGGTCCAGCCCACCCGCGGGCTGGACGTGGGCGCCATCGAGTACATCCACAGCCAGCTGGTGGCCCAGCGGGACCAGGGCAAGGCCATCTTGCTGGTCTCCCTGGAGCTGGACGAGGTGATGAGCCTGTCCGACCGGATCTTGGTGATGTACGAAGGGGAGATCGTGGGCGAGCTGGACCCCAAGGCCACCACGGTGCAGGAGCTGGGCCTCTACATGGCGGGGGCCAAGAGAAAGGAGGGCGAGGGCGCGTGAAGGACAAGGCGATCACTCTCTGGAACAAGGACGGGACCAAGTCCATCCTGGCCTCCCTGCTCTCCATCATCATCGGTCTGCTGGTGGGCAGTCTGCTGGTGCTGATCATGGGCCTGGCCAACCCCGACCTGGGCCCCCGCAGCGCCTGGGACGGCATCCGGCTGGTCTTCCTCGGCCTCTTCTCCACCGGGCGGGACGCCGCGGGGTCCCTGACCTTCGGCTTCAACCCCGTCAGCATCGGCAACACCCTCTTCCGGGCCACCCCGCTGATCCTCACCGGCCTTTCGGTGGCGGTGGCGTACAAGACGGGGCTGTTCAACATCGGCGCGCCGGGGCAGTACCTCATGGGCACCGCCGCCACCCTGGTCATCGCCCTGTCCATCCCCGCCGGGACCATGCCCAAGCTGGTCATCTGGCTGCTGGCCTTCTTCGGCGGCGTGCTGGCCGGGGCCCTGTGGGGCTGTATCCCCGGCCTGGTCAAGGCCTGCCTCAACATCAACGAGGTGCTGGCCTGCATCATGACCAACTGGATCGCCGGCAACCTGGTGGCCGCCATCTTTGACGGCAGCCCCTTCCGCAACATGGTGG
>CANRBW010000092.1 GCA_947628975.1 uncultured Oscillospiraceae bacterium
CCCTCCTTGCCGGTGAGCTTCTTCACCATCTCCTGCACGGCGGGGATGCGGCTGGAGCCGCCCACCATCAGGACCTTGTTGATCTGGCTGCCGGAGAGGCCGGCGTCGCTCATGGCCTGGCGCACGGGGCCGGCGGTGGCCTCCACCAGATGGGCGGTGAGCTGGTCGAACTTGGCCCGGGTCAGGGTCAGGTCCAGGTGCTTGGGGCCGGTGGCGTCGGCGGTGATATAGGGCAGGTTGATGTTGGAGCTGGTGACGCCGGAGAGCTCGATCTTGGCCTTCTCGGCGGCCTCCTTCAGCCTCTGCATGGCCACCTTGTCAGTGGTCAGGTCCACCCCCTCGGCCTTCTTGAACTCCTGGGCCAGGTAGTCCATGACGCACTTGTCGAAGTCGTCGCCGCCCAGGCGGTTGTTGCCGGCGGTGGCCAGCACCTCGATGACCCCGTCGTCGATGTCCAGGATGGACACGTCGAAGGTGCCGCCGCCCAGATCGTAGACCATCACCTTCTGGGAGGTCTCCTTGTCCACGCCGTAGGCCAGGGCCGCGGCGGTGGGCTCGTTGATGATGCGCTTCACGTCCAGCCCGGCGATCTTGCCCGCGTCCTTGGTGGCCTGGCGCTGGGCGTCGGTGAAGTAGGCGGGGACGGTGATCACCGCCTCGGTGACGGGGCTGCCCAGGTAGGCCTCCGCGTCCGCCTTCAGCTTCTGAAGGATCATGGCGCTGATCTCCTGGGGGGTGTAGCTCTTGGCGTCGATGGTGACTTTGTAGCTGCTGCCCATCTCCCGCTTGATGGAAGAGATGGTGCGGTCGGGGTTGGTGATGGCCTGGCGCTTGGCCACCTGGCCCACCATGCGCTCCCCGTCCTTGGAGAAGGCCACCACCGAGGGGGTGGTGCGGTTGCCCTCGGCGTTGGCGATGACCACCGCCTCGCCGCCCTCCATCACGGCCACGCAGGAGTTGGTGGTGCCCAGGTCGATCCCGATGATTTTAGACATGATATATCCCTCCATTGATTTTATTTTCCGAAATTCAGATCCCTCGCGCGCCCCGGACGCGCCGGGGCGGGGAAAGCTAGTTGGCGACGACTACCATGGCGTAGCGGATCACCCGCTCGCCCAGCCGGAACCCGGCCTGGTAGACCTCCTTGACGGTGTTCTCTCCCAGCTCCGGGTCCTGGGTGTGCATCACCGCGGCGTGGAGGTTGGCGTCGAAGGGCTGGCCCAGGGCGGGGATCTCCTCCACCCCCAGGTCGGCCAGGACCTTCTTGAGCTGCTGCATGGTCAGCTCCACCCCCTTGCGGTGGGCCTCGTCGGAGGTCTCCTGCCTCAGGGCCCGCTCCAGGTTGTCGTAGACCGGGAGGAAGGCCTTCACCGTCTCCGCCCTGGCCTCCGACCAGGCGGCCCCCTTCTCCTTGGCGGTGCGCTTGCGGTAGTTGTCGTACTCCGCGCACAGGCGGAGGTACTGCTCCTCCCGCTCCGCCACCTGGGCCCGCAGGGCCTCCAGCTGGGCCTCCGCCGGGGCGGCCTGGTCGGGCTCAGGCTCCGGCGCGGGGTCCCGGTCGGGCTCGGGCTCGGCGGGGGAGACGGGCTCCTCCGGGGGCTGGGGGGCGGGCGCTTTCTTTTTCTTTTCGCTCTTTTCGCTCATGTTACACGTCCTCCTTCTCCCCGGCTGTGGGGAGCTGGTTTTGCTCGAACAGCTGGCTCAGCCCCTTGGCGAAGTACTCCAGCCGGGCCAGCACGGTGGCGTAGTCCATCCGGGTGGGGCCCACCACGCCGATGACCCCGCGGGTGTTGTCCCCCATGTCGTAGGTGGCCAGCACCACGCTGGAGTCCTTCAGCGCCTCGTGGACGTTCTCCGGGCCGATGAGGATGCGGGTGGTCTCCCCCTCCGGCACGCTGAGGGCGCCCACGTTCTCCTCCTGGGAGAGGTAGCGCATCAGGGGCTGGGCCCGGTCCAGGTCCCGGTACTCCGGGTGGGAGAGGATGCTGTCCAGCCCCGCGGTGCGGACCAGCTTGCTCCTCTGTTCCTCCAGCACCTCCATGGCGAAGGAGATCACCATGGTCACCAGCCCCGCGCCGTCCTCCATGGCCTGGGAGGCGGAGCGGATCAGCTCCGGGGTGAACTCCTCCAGGGTCAGGCCGGTGAAGGAGCCGTTGAGCAGGGAGGCCAGCAGCTGGAGCTGTTGGCGGTCCATGACATAGGGTAGGCGGAACAGCCGGTTGGACAGGTGGCCGTTGCTGGTCATCACCACCGCGATAAACGCCTGCCGCTCCACCAGCAGCACGTCGAAGCGCTTGACGGTGACCCGCGCGGCGCCGGAGGAGAGGGCGAAGGCGGGGTACTGGGTCAGCTGGGAGATGAGGCGGCCCGCCTCGTCCATCACCCGGTCCATCTCCCGGATCTTCAGGTGCAGGGCCTGGTTGAGCCGCTCGGTCTCCTGGAGGGAGAGGCGGTGCTCCTCCATCAGGTCGTTGACGTAGAAGCGGTAGCCCTTGGGGGCGGGGATCCGGCCGGCGGAGGTGTGGGGCTGTTCCAACAGGCCCAGGGCGGTGAGCTCGGCCATCTCGTTGCGGACGGTGGCCGAGGAGACGCGCAGGTCGGAGCGCTCCAGGATGGACTTGGAGCCCACCGGCTCGGCGGTCTCGATATAGAGTTCCACCACCGTGCGGAGAATACGCTTTTGCCGGTCGGTCAGGTCCACGGACGGTCACCTCCTGTCAGGGCCGGGCGCCCGGCCCGGCGGGGGTCGGGATTTAGCACTCTGCCCTTCTGAGTGCTAATGCTACCACCAGTCGAGGGAATTGTCAAGGGGGGAATGGTAAATTATATGTGAACGCCCCGCCGTCGGTCCCGGAGGCGGGGCGGGAGAAAAAATAATGGTATACATTTCCGGAAAGATGTGTTATACTAAAAGTACCTATTCCGGCTTTCCCGCCTGACACCAGGCGTTTGACATGACGGTATCTTCCAGGAAACGCGGAAATACCGCGCCACCATCCACGGACCAGCCCCCAGCGTGGGCCCGGTAGACAGACCGGGCGGCCGCGCCGGCTTGTTTTGCTGTGTCCAAAACGCAAAAGGAGCATGACTATGGCAGAAAAACTGAAGATCATTTCCCTGGGCGGACTCAACGAGATCGGCAAGAACCTGACGGTCTATGAGTACGGCAACGACATCATCGTGGTGGACGTGGGCATGGGCTTTCCGGACACGGATATGTACGGGGTGGACGTGGTCATCCCCGACTTCACCTATCTGATCCAGAACCAGGCCCGCATCCGGGGGATCTTCCTCACCCACGGCCACGAGGACCACATCGGCGCCCTGCCCTACCTGCTGAGGAGCCTCCAAGCCCCCATCTACGCCACCCGCCTCACCGCGGGGCTGGTGAAGCTGAAGCTGGAGGAGCACCGCCTACTGGACAAGACCCGCCTCATCACTTGCGAGGCGGGGGAGGTGGTCCGGGCGGGGCGGTTCTCGGTGGAGTTCATCCATGTGAACCACTCCATCGCCGACGCGGTGGCCTTCGCCATCCGCACCCCCCTGGGGGTGGTGATCCACACCGGCGACTTCAAGATCGACTCCACCCCCGTCTCCGGGGGGATGATCGACCTGGGCCGCCTGGGCCAGCTGGGCCGGGAGGGCGTGCTGGCCATGCTGTGCGACTCCACCAACGTGGAGCGCGGCGGCTTCACCAAGAGCGAGCGGAGCGTGGGGGCCAGCTTTGACGCGTTGTTCCGGGGGTGTGAACAGCGCATCATCGTCACCACCTTCGCCTCCAACATCGACCGCATCCAGCAGATCATCTGGGTGGCCGCCAAGTATGGCCGGAAGGTGGCCATCTCCGGCCGGAGCATGGAAAACGGCATCCGGGTGGCCACTGAGCTGGGCTACGTCCGCGTCCCGGCCAACACCCTGGTGGACCTGGCCCACATCAAGAGCCTCCCCAAGGAGAAGGTCTGCGTCATCACCACCGGCTCCCAGGGGGAGACCATGTCCGCCCTGACCCGGATGGCCTTTAACACCCACAAGCAGCTGGAGATCCAGGCCGGGGACCGGGTCATCATCTCCGCCTCCGCCATCCCCGGCAACGAGACCGACATCGGCAACGTGGTCAACGAGCTCTACCGCAAGGACGCGGAGGTCATCAACGAGCGGGAGCGGGACCTCCACGTCTCCGGCCACGCCTGTCAGGAGGAGCTCAAGCTCATCCACGCCCTGGTGAAGCCCCGGTTCTTCATCCCCGTCCACGGGGAACAGCGGATGCTCAAGACCCACGCCAAGCTGGCCCGGGAGATGGGGATGGAGGCCAAGAACATCATCATCTCCGACATCGGCAAGGTCATCGAGCTCACCCCCGGCACCGCCCGGATCACCGGCACGGTCCCCGCCGGCCGGGTCTTTGTGGACGGCTACGGCGTGGGGGACGTGGGCAGCGTGGTCCTCCGGGACCGCAAGCACCTGGCCGAGGACGGCGTGATCGTGGTGGCCTGCTCCATGTCCGGGGAGGACGGGGCGCTGATCTCCGGGCCGGACATCCTCACCCGCGGCTTTGTCTACGTCAAGGAGTCGGACGCCCTGATGGAGGAGCTGCGCCGGGTGGCCCTGGAGGCTATCGAGAGCTGTTCCTCCCGCTACGCCACCGACTGGGCCGCCATCAAGACCGCCATCAAGGAACAGCTGTCCGCCCACCTCTATAAAAAGACCAAGCGGGACCCCATGATCCTGCCGGTGATCCTGGAGGTCTGAGGCCGGTCTTTGCGGGAAAGCTAACCCGGGTTAGCCGGGGCGGTTTACCCATAACGATTTTTTACGGGGTCGGTCCCCGGCGGACCGGTCCCCGGCCCCTCCCTCCCCCACCGGGGAGAAGGGGCGGCGGGGCGGGACTTTTTCCACATTTCCACAGAGTTTTCCACATCGCCGGGACGGAGACGGCGGAAAAAAGTGGGGAAATTGGTTGACATAAAACCATGTCAACCCGGTCGGAAACAAAAAGTTACACAAAAAAACACCACAGGGGGTGAGGGACGTGGGGGAGCCCATCGCGGCGGTATCCACCGGCCGGGGCCGGAGCGCCATCGGGGTCATCCGGCTGAGCGGAGAGGGCTGTATCGACTGTGCCGCAAGGGTTTTCCGCCCCGCTGACGGCTCCGTCCTGGGCGGGGGCGCGCCGGGGCGGATGCGGCTGGGGACGGTGGTGGACGCCGCCGGGACCCCGCTGGACCAGGCCATGGCGGTCTGGTTCCGGGCCCCCCACAGCAGTACCGGCGAGGACGTGTGCGAGCTGCACTGTCACGGCTCCCCCACCGCCCTGGCCCTGACCCTGGAGGCCCTGTTCGCCCAGGGGGCGCGGCAGGCGGAGCCGGGGGAGTTCACCCGCCGGGCCTTCCTCAACGGCAAGCTGGACCTGACCCGCGCCGAGGCGGTGGCCGACCTGATCGACGCCCCCACCCCCGCCGCCGCCCGCCAGGCGGCGGCCCAGCTGACCGGGGCGCTGTTCCGGCGGGCGGAGGAGGTCTACGGCCGACTCACCGACCTGCTGGCCCACTTCCAGGCCACGGTGGACTACCCCGACGAGGACCTGGCCCCCCTCACCGGGGAGGAGATCGCCCAGGCCCTGGGGGAGGCCCGCGGGGCGCTGGCCGCCCTGCTGGACAGCTACGACAGGGGGCGGGTGGTCCGGGAGGGGCTGGCCGTGGCCATCGTGGGGCCGCCCAACGCGGGCAAATCCTCCCTGCTGAACGCCCTGGCGGGGTACGACCGGGCCATCGTCACCGACCTCCCCGGCACCACCCGGGACACCCTGGAGGCGTCCTGCGTGCTGGGGGGCACGCTGCTGCGCCTCACCGACACCGCCGGCCTCCGCCAGGCGACGGACCAGGTGGAGCGGCTGGGGGTGGAGCGCTCCCGCCGCGCCATGGAGGAGGCCCGGCTCATCCTGGTGGTGCTGGACCGCTCCGCCCCCCTCCCCGAAGAGGCCCCGGAGCTCCTCCGCCAGGCGGCGGCCCTGGCCCCCACCGTCCTGGTGTGGAACAAGAGCGACCTGCCCCCGGCCCCCGGCGCGGCGCTGGAGGGCCCGGTCCCCCAGGTGGCGCTCAGCGCCAGGACGGGGGAGGGGCTGGGGGAGCTGGTGGAGACGGCCCGGGGCTGGCTGCCCGCCGGGCCCGCCCTCTTCCCCGGGGACATGACCACCGACCAGCCCGAGGCCCAGGTGTGCGCGGAGATCCTGCGGGAGAAGATGCTCCTCTGCCTGGACCAGGAGGTGCCCCACGGCGCCGCCGTGGAGATGACCCGATTCGTCCA
>CANRBW010000093.1 GCA_947628975.1 uncultured Oscillospiraceae bacterium
ACCGACGGGGAGGGGAGAGCGTGCTGAAGCTGATGGGGGCGGCGCTGGTCATGGCCGGGGCCGCCTGGTGCAGCGTCCGGGCGGTGGGGCGGCTCCGCCTCCGGGTCCGGACGCTGGAGGAACTGGGGGCGGGGCTGATTTGGATGGAGGAGGAGCTGCGCTTCCGGGCCGGGCCGCTGCCCCAGCTGTTGGAGCGGCTGGGCCGGGAGCGGCCCGACCCGACAGGGGCCTTCTTCCGGGAGGCGCTGGAGGGCCTGCGCCGGGAGCCGGAGGCGGGCCTGCGGCAGAGCTGGCGGCAGGCCATGGTCCGGCGGCTGGACCCGCTGAAAGAGGAGGAGCGCCAGGTCCTGCTGGAGGTGGGGCAGACCCTGGGGCGCTACGACGCCCAGGCCCAGGCCGCCGCCCTGGCCCGGGCCGTCCGGCGGCTGGACGCCATCCGCGCCCAGGCGGAGGAGGACCTGCGGCGGCTGGGGCGGGTGTACGCCGTCCTCAGTCTGGCTGCGGGGGCGGCGGTGGTGCTGGTGCTGGTATAGGAAAAAAGGAGCTGAAAAAGGCCGTGAATGTGGACCTCATCTTCAAGATCGCCGCCGTCGGGATCCTGGTCTCGGTGCTCAACCAGGTCCTCAGCCGCTCCGGCCGGGACGAACAGGCCACCATGACCACCCTGGCGGGGCTGGTGGTGGTGCTGATGATGGTGGTGCGGGAGATCAGCAGTCTGTTCGAGCTGGTCAAGGACCTCTTTGACCTGTAAAGATGGATACCATTACACAGGTCGTGGCCCTGGGGATGGTGGGGACGCTCTGCGCGGCGGCGCTGAAGAGGCAGGTCCCGGATATGGCCCTGGTGTTGACCCTCTGCGCCGTGGCGATGATCCTCACCGCCGCCATGGGCGCGTTCCGGCCGGTCCGGGAGCTGATGGACCTGCTGGCCCAGCGGGCGGGGCTGTCGGCGGCGGTGCTGGGGCCGGTGGTCCGGACGGTGGGGGTGGCCCTGCTCACCCGCGTGTGCGCCGAGCTCTGCCGGGACGCGGGGGAGCGGGGCGTGGCCTCGGCGGTGGAGGCGGCGGGGAGCGCGTGCGCCCTGGTCATCTGCCTGCCCCTGCTGGAGGCGGTGGCCCAGCTCATTTTGGAACTGCTATGAGGCGCGCGGCGACACGAGGCGCGCGGGTGTGGCTCCTGACCCTGGCGGCGCTGGTCCTCCTGGCCCCCGTGGCCCGCGGCGAGGAGGGCGGGGGCTGGGAGGCCATCCCCCGCGACCAGCTGAGGGAGGCGGCGGGGGAGTACGCGCCGGAGATGGCGCTGGACGAGTCCATCGACCTGGACCTGGGCCTGGCGGAGCTGTTGGACACCGGGACCGAACAGCTTCCGGGCATTTTGCGCGCGGGACTGCGCAGCGGGGCGCTGCTGCTGGCGGTGACGCTGTTCTGCGCCCTGGCCGACGGGGCGGGGTCGCCGGGGGCGGACACCTTCCGGGCGGCGCCCCTGGTGGGGGTGCTGGCGGTGTGCGCGGTGGCGGTCTCGGACGTGCACTCCCTGATGGGCCTGGGCCGGGCGGCCATCCAGCGGGTGACGGACTTCGGCGCGGTACTGCTCCCCACCCTGGCGGCCACGGCGGCGGCCGGGGGCGCGCCGGCGGCCTCGGCGGCCCGGCACATGGCCACCGTCCTCTTCTCCAACATCCTCTTTCAGCTCATCGCCAAGGTGCTCATCCCCCTGACCTATGCCTATGTGGCGGTCTGGACGGCCCACGCCGCCCTGGGGGACCGGGGACTGCGGCGGCTGGCCGGGACGCTGAAGGGCCTGGTCACCGGGCTTTTGACGGCGGTGATGCTGGGGTTCGTGGGCTATCTCAGCGTCAGCGGGGTGATCGCCGGCACCGCCGACGCCGTCACCCTGAAGACGGCGAAGTTCGCCATCTCCGGCGCTGTTCCCGTGGTGGGCGGGGTGCTCTCCGACGCGGCGGAGACGGTGCTGGTCAGCGCGGGGATCCTGCGGGATTCGGTGGGGATCTTCGGGATGCTGGTCGTCCTGGGGGCGTGCCTGATCCCCTTTTTGCGCATGGGGGTCCACTATCTGGTCTACAAGCTCACCGCCGCGCTGTGCGCCACCGTCTCCGAGGGGCGGCTCACCGAGCTTATCGACGCCATCGGCAGTGCCTTCGCCCTGGAGCTGGGGATGACGGCCTGCTGCGGGGTGATGCTGTTGCTGTGCGTGATTTCGTGCCTTTCGGCGGCGGGGGCGGGGTAGAATGGAGTGGTTGAAAAGCTGGCTGTTGGGGATCCTCTCCGCGGCGGTGATCGCCGCCCTGGCCGGGGCGCTCTGCCCGGAGGGGCTGCCCAAGCGGCTGACCCGCCTGGCGGGGGGACTGCTCCTGCTGACGGCCGCCCTGGGGCCGGTCCGCCGGCTGGACGGGGCCGACCTGGCCGCCGCCCTGACCGGGGCCCTGACCCAGGCGGAGGAGCGCGCCCAGACCGCGGCGGCGCGGGAGGAGACAAGAAAAGCCATCATAGCCCAGGAGACGGCCGCATATATTTCGGACAAGGCGGCGGCCCTGGGCATCCTGGACCCCCAGGTCCGGGTGGAGTGCCGCGTGACCGAGGACGGCTTCCCCGTGCCGGAACAGGTGGAGGTGCGGGGGAAGGGACCGCGGGAGGCGTGGGATAAGCTCCGTCAGGCCCTGAGCGACGAGCTTGCCCTGGCCGAGGACGCGCAGACGTTGGAAGGGATGGACGTGCCATGAGATGGGAATTGCCCTGGAAAAAATGGCGGGAAGAGGCGCCGGAGCTGCTGCGGAAATACAAGTACGTCCTGGCGGTCCTGTTGGCGGGGGTGGCGCTCCTGCTGTGGCCCGGCGGGGAGAAGGCGCCGGAGCCGGCGCCGGAGAGCCCTCTGGCGGTCCAGGCCCAGGAGGAGACCTTCACGGTGGAGGCCCTGGAGGAGAAGCTGAGCCGTTCCCTCTCCCAGGTCCGGGGGGCGGGGAAGGTGGAGGTGGTCCTCACCGTCCAGGGCGGCCCCCGCAGGGTCCTGGCGCGGGACGAGAAAAACACCCGGAGCGCCGACGGGGGAAGCGAGGTCCAAAGCACCACCGTTCTGACCGACGGGTCGGGCGGCGCGGGGGAGGCCCCCGTGCTGGTCCAGCAGCTCTATCCCCCCTTCCAGGGGGCGCTGGTGGTCTGCTCCGACGGGGACAGCGCCGGGGTGCGGCTGAAGCTGATGGAGGCAGTCAGCGCCCTGACGGGACTGGGCGCGGATAAGATCACAATCTGTCAAGGAAAGGATTGAGGGAAATGAAGATCTGGAAGCGCAACGCGGTGGTGGCCGCTATCGTGCTGTTCGTGTGCGCGGCGGTGTACCTGAACTGGTCCTACACCCAGGGCGGGTCGGAGGTGAGCGCCAACGCCCTCCCCACGGGCAAACTGTTGGGCGGCGCGGCCATGGTGGGGGCCTCGGCGGAGCCGGACGCCGCCGGGACGGACCAGAGCCCCGCCCCCTCGGCCGCCCCCGCGGAACAGCCCCGGCCCGCTGACGACTACTTTTCCAACGCCCGCATCAACCGCCAGCAGGCCAGGGACTCCGCCCTGAGCCTCCTGGAGGAGACGGCGGCCAACAACGACGCGGACCAGGCCATGCGAAACGAGGCCAACGCCTCCATCCGGGTGATGGCCGACTGCACCATGGCGGAGGCGGAGATCGAGAGCCTGGTCACCGCCAAGGGCTACACCGACTGCGTGGCCTTTGTGGGGGAGGACAGCGCCTCCATCGTGGTCTCCCTGGCCGACGGGGCCCTCACCGAGACGGACACGGCCAAGATCATGGAGATCGCCATGGAGCAGACTGGCCTGGAGGCCAGCCAGATCAAGATCATCCC
Organism: uncultured Oscillospiraceae bacterium; assembly: GCA_947628975.1. GTDB lineage: Bacteria > Bacillota > Clostridia > Oscillospirales > Oscillospiraceae > MGBC124762. The sequence goes on from CANRBW010000093.1 coordinate 3,868, forward strand.
CGCGGAGTAGCGCCCCCGCCGCGGCTTGACTTTTGGGGGCGGGGAGAGTACCATAGTCCCAGGTGAAGAGGAAAGGAGAGCTTGCCGTGAAGCGAACGCTGGCCGCGCTGTTGGCCGTTGTGATGGTACTGGGTCTGTCCGGCTGCGCGCTGGGAGGAGGGTGGAGCCCCGACGCGCCCCCGCTGTCCCCGCCGGGGAGCTCTGAGGCGCCCCAGCCGACCCCTTCGGAGAGCGCCGACGCGGCCTTCGCCGCCTTCCTGGCGGGGGAGACCACCGCCCGGGTGGACGACGGCTTTGGCGCCGATCTGAACTTTTTGGACGGTTTTCCGGCGGAGGGCGTTCAGGAGTTCTCCCTGCGGGAACTGACCCAGATGGTGCGCGACGCCGTCACATGGGACATCGGGCTCCAGGACCTGAAGGTCTCCTACGCCCTGCCGGAGACCCTGGGCGGGCGGCGGATGCTGGCCCTGGAGTACGCGGGGACCCTGGCGGACGGCCAGCCGTTTACGGCGTATCTCGTCCTGGGTGACTACGACGGCCAGGTCCGCCTGACCTACGCCACCGACTCCTTCTACCGCAGCTCCACCCAGTTGGACCAGAACCTGGTCTTTTCCGGGCACGGCTCCGCCGGCGCGGGGGATGAGTTCGACTGGCTGGGTTGTATCGACGACACCGGCCACTACCGCTCCGTCTACCAGGTGGAGACCCTCTACGACCAGTGGGTGGCCATGTACGCCTTCGACGTCTTCGAGATGGACACCGAGTGGGCGGTGGGGTGCACCTGCTACCTTTTGACCACCGAGAACGGCGCGTTCTACCAGCTGGATGTGGGGGAGGGCACCGACCCGGAGAAGGTGGCCCGCCTGCGAGAGTACCTGGCCGGACAGGGCATGGCCGAGATCGACAGCGTGGCCGACCGCGTGGCCCAGCTCCAGGCGGAGTGGGGCATCGGAGAGGCGGTCCCCTTCGAGAACTGGACCCCCCTGGAGCCGGAGGGCTGAATCGGCGAGAAGGGTCTTGCAATTTCAGACTCGACAGGATAAAATATACAGGTTACCAAGGGGGGTAACCTGTATATTTTATTTTGCGAGGAGTTGAGGACCATGGCGGAGGAACAGGTTGCCGAGATGTCCCAAAATTTCATCCACGACTTCATTGACGAAGAACTGGCCCCCGGCGGACGGTGCGAGGGGATGCGGGTCCACACCCGCTTCCCGCCGGAGCCCAACGGCTACCTCCACATCGGCCACGCCAAGGCCATCTTTGTGGACTTCGGCACGGCGGAGAAGTACGGAGGGCTGTGCAATCTCCGCATGGACGACACCAACCCCACCAAGGAGGATGAGGAGTTCGTAGACGCCATCCAGGAGGACATCCACTGGCTGGGCTACGACTGGGGCGACCGGTTCTTCTACGCCTCGGACTACTTTGAGCAGATGTACAACTACGCCGTGGAGCTCATCCAAAAGGGCCTGGCCTACGTCTGCGAGCTGACCCCGGAGGAGTTCAAGGAGTACCGTGGCGACGTGAACACCCCCGCCCGGTCCCCCTGGCGGGACCGGCCCGTGGAGGAGTCCCTGGACCTCTTCGCCCGGATGCGGGCCGGGGAGTTTCCCAACGGCAAATACACCCTCCGGGCCAAGATCGACCTGGCCAGCGGCAACTTCAATCTGCGCGACCCGGTGATCTACCGCATCAACCATATGCGCCACCACAACACCGGCGACAAGTGGTGCATCTACCCCATGTACGACTTCGCCCACCCCATTGAGGACGCCCTGGAGGGGATCACCCACTCCCTGTGCACCCTGGAATTTGAGGACCACCGGCCCCTCTACGACTGGGTGATCGACCACATCACCCTGCCCTACCACAAGCCCCGGCAGATCGAGTTCGCCCGCCTGGGCATCAACTACACCGTCATGAGTAAGCGCAAGCTCCGCCGCCTGGTGGAGGAGGGGTACGTCTCCGGCTGGGACGACCCCCGGATGCCCACCATCTGCGGTCTGCGCCGCCGGGGGTACACCCCCGCCGCCATCCGGGCCTTCTCCGAGCGCAACGGCGTGTCCAAGGCGGCCTCCACGGTGGAGTTCGGCTTTTTGGAGCACTGCCTGCGGGAGGACCTGAACGAGAACGCCCGGCGGGTCATGGCGGTCCTGCGGCCGGTCAAACTGGTCATCGCCAACTACCCCGCCGGCCAGAGCGAGGAATTCGAGGTGGAAAACCTCCCCGGTAAGCCGGAGGCGGGGACCCGGAAGGTGAGCTTTTCCCGGGAGCTCTGGGTGGAGGCGGAGGACTTTTTGCCCGAGCCGGTGCCCAAGTATAAGCGCCTCTACCCCGGCGGGCCGGAGTGCCGCCTGAAGGGCGC
>CANRBW010000094.1 GCA_947628975.1 uncultured Oscillospiraceae bacterium
CTACTGCCTGGGGTCGGTGATGGGCCCCCACCCCTTCCCCACCATCGTCCGGGACTTCCAGGCGGTGATCTCCCGGGAGATCCGCCAGCAGCTGATGGAGGCGGAGGGCAAGCTCCCCGACGCGGTGATCGCCTGCGTGGGGGGCGGGTCCAACGCCATCGGCGCCTTCTACCACTTCCTGGACGACCCCTCCGTCCGGCTCATCGGCTGTGAGGCGGCGGGCCGGGGGGTGGACACCTTCGAGACCGCCGCCACCATCGCCACCGGGCGGCTGGGCATCTTCCACGGCATGAAGAGCTACTTCTGCCAGGACGAGTACGGCCAGATCGCCCCGGTCTACTCCATCTCCGCGGGGCTGGACTACCCCGGCATCGGCCCGGAGCACGCCTGGCTCCACGACACCGGCCGGGCCGAGTACGTCCCCATCACCGACGCCGAGGCGGTGGACGCCTTCGAGTACATGAGCCGGATGGAGGGGATCATCCCCGCCATCGAGTCCGCCCACGCGGTAGCCTACGCCAGGAAGCTGGCCCCCACCCTGGGCAAGGAACAGATCGTGGTGGTCAACATCTCCGGGCGGGGGGACAAGGACTGCGCCGCCATCGCCCGGTACAGAGGGGAGGAGATCTCGGAATGAGCCGTATCGCGCAAGCCTTTGCCCGGGGGAAGGCCTTCATCCCCTTCCTCACCTGCGGCGACCCGGACCTGGAGACCACCGCCGCCTGCGTCCGGGCCATGGCGGAGGCCGGGGCCGACCTTATCGAGCTGGGCGTCCCCTTCTCCGACCCCACCGCCGAGGGCCCCGTCATCCAGGCCGCCAACGCCCGCGCCCTGGCCGCCGGGACCACCACCGACAAGATCTTCGGGATGGTGGCCCAGCTGCGCCGGGAGGTGGATACCCCCATGGTGTTCATGACCTACGCCAACGTGGTCTTCTCCTACGGGGCGGAGCGGTTCCTGGCCCGGTCGGCGGAGGTGGGGATGGACGGGCTGATCCTCCCCGACGTGCCCTTTGAGGAGAAGGAGGAGTTCGCCCCCGCCTGCCGGGCCCACGGGCTGGACCTCATCTCCCTCATCGCCCCCACCTCCGCCGGGCGGATCGGCCAGATCGCCCGGTCCGCCCAGGGGTTTGTCTACTGCGTCTCCTCCCTGGGGGTCACCGGGGTCCGGGGGGAGATCGCCACCGACGTGGGGGCCATGGTGGACCTGGTCCGCCAGGCCAACCCGGACGTCCCCTGCGCCGTGGGCTTCGGCATCGCCACCCCGGAACAGGCCCGGCGGATGGCCGCCCTGTCCGACGGGGCCATCGTGGGCTCCGCCATCGTCAAGCTCCTGGCCCAGTACGGCCGGGAGGCCCCCCGGTATGTGGGGGAGTATGTGGCCGCCATGGTCCGGGCGGTGCGGGAAGCGGGGGCGGAGCCGTGAGGGCCGCCCTGGTCACCGGCGGGACCGGGGGCATCGGCGCGGCGGTGTGCCGCCGCCTGGCCGCGGACGGGGTCCGGGTGGGGGTGGGCTACCACACCCGCCGGGCCCAGGCGGAGGCCCTGGCCGGGGAGATCGGCGGCGCGGCGGTCCTCTGCGACGTGACCGACCGGGAAAGCGTCCAACGCGCGGTTGACAATGTGTTAGAGAAATTTTGTCAACTTGACATTTTGGTGTGCAACGCCGGGGTGGCCTGGCAGGGGCTTTTGCAGGAGATGACCTGGGAGGAGTGGCGGCGGGTGATGGCGGTGGACCTGGACGGGGTCTTCGCCTGCTGCAAGGCGGCCCTGCCCCCCATGATCCGGGCCGGACAGGGCGCGGTGGTCACCGTCTCCTCGGTCTGGGGGGTCCACGGGGCCTCTTGCGAGGCGGCCTATTCCGCGGCCAAGGCCGGGGTGATCGGCCTCACCCGCGCCCTGGCCAAGGAGGTGGGCCCCAGCGGGGTGCGGGTCAACTGCGTGGCCCCCGGCGTGATCGACACCCCCATGAACGCCCACCTCAGCGGCCGGGACCTGGCCGCCCTGGCGGAGGCGACCCCCCTGGGGCGGATCGGCACGCCGGAGGAGGCGGCGGAGGCGGTGGCCTTCCTCTGCTCCCCCGCCGCCGGATTCATCACCGGCCAGGTGCTGGGGGCGGACGGGGGCTTCTGCGTTTGACATAATCCACAAATGACGGGGGCGAAGGGCATCCGTCATTTGTCTGTTTTGAAGTTGACAAAATCCGCCGCCCGGCCTATAATGTCAACAACCCAAAAAGGAGGGTATAGGAAAATGAAGAAATTTCTTGCACTGATGCTGGCCATGGCGATGGTCTTCGCCCTGGCCGCCTGCGGCGGCGACAACGCTGAGACCCCCGCCACCGACGCCCCCGCTACCGACGCGCCCGCCACTGACGCGCCCGCCGACGACGCCCCCGCCGCCGACGCCACCGGCGCCTTCAAGCTGGGCGGCACCGGCCCCCTGACCGGCGGCGCCGCCATCTACGGCACTGCCGCCGCCAACGGCGCCCAGATCGCCGTGGACGAGATCAACGCCCTGGGCGGCATCCAGTTCGAGCTGAACTATCAGGACGACACCCACGACGCCGAGAAGGCGGTCACCGCCTACAACACCCTGAAGGACTGGGGGATGCAGATCTCTCTGGGCTCCGTCACCTCCAAGCCCTGCGAGGCCACCGCGGCCAAGAACTTTGAGGACCGGATCTTCGCCCTGACCCCCTCCGCCTCCTCCACCGCCGTGACCGAGGGGAAGGACAACGTGTTCCAGATGTGCTTCATGGACCCCAACCAGGGCTCCGCCTCCGCCCAGTATATCTTTGACCAGAACCTGGCCAGCAAGGTGGCCGTGATCTGGAAGAACGACGATGTGTACTCCAAGGGCATCCGGGACACCTTTGTGGCCAAGGCCGCTGAGCTGGGCCTGGAGGTGGTCAGCGAGACCACCTTTGCCGACGGCAACGACACCGACTTCAACGTCCAGCTGACCGAGGCCAAGAACGCCGGGGCCGAGCTGGTGTTCCTGCCCATGTACTACACCCCCGCCTCCCTGATCCTCTCCCAGGCCAACGCCATGGGCTACGCCCCCAAGTGGTTTGGCGTGGACGGCATGGACGGCATCCTGACCCTGGAGGGCTTTGACACCTCCCTGGCCGAGGGCGTGATGCTCCTGACCCCCTTCAACGCCGACGCCCAGGACGAGAAGACCCAGGCCTTCGTGGAGAAGTACCAGGCCCAGTACGGCGAGATCCCCAACCAGTTCGCCGCCGACGCCTATGACTGCGTCTACGCCTACGCCCAGGCCCTGGAGGCCGCCAACGCCACCCCCGATATGTCCGCCGCCGACCTGTGCGACGCCATGATCGCCCAGTTCACCACCATGACCTTTGACGGCCTCACCGGCGAGGGGATGACCTGGGGCGCTGACGGCGCCGTGACCAAGGCCCCCAAGGGCATGGTCATCCAGAACGGCGCTTACGTGGGTATGTGAGCCCCTGACAGGAAACCAACGCTGAACACAATAGGCCGGCAGACACCTGCCGGCCTATTTATCTTTAAGAAAGAGAGGTGCGGAGCGTGACCTTCCTCTCCTACCTGATCCAGGGGATCTCCCTGGGCAGTATCTACGCCATCATCGCCCTGGGGTACACCATGGTCTACGGCATCGCCAAGATGCTGAACTTCGCCCATGGGGACGTGATCATGGTGGGGGGCTATATGTGCTTCTTCGCCACCAGCGGGCTGAAGGACCACTTCGCCGACGGCTCGGTGGCCCAGACGGTGGTCCCCGGTCTGGCGGGGCTGCTGCTGGCCATGGCGGTGTGCACCCTGCTGGGCATCACCATCGAGCGGCTGGCCTACAAGCCCCTGCGGCAGGCCCCCTCCCTGGCGGTGCTCATCACCGCCATCGGCGTGAGCTACTTCCTCCAGAACGGGGCCCAGGTCCTGTGGAGCTCCAACCCCAAGATCTGCGCCTCCATCATCGGCAAGGGCGCCATCTCCCTGGGGGAGCTGTCGGTCAGCCACGTCATCCTCCTCACCGTGGTGGTGTGCGTGGCCATCATGGTGGCCCTCACCTGGTTCACCGGCAACACCCGGATGGGCAAGGCCATGCGGGCCTGCTCGGAGGATAAGGCGGCGGCCCAGCTGATGGGGATCAACGTCAACGCCACCATCTCCATGACCTTCGCCATCGGCTCCGCCCTGGCGGGGGTGGCGGGAGTGCTGTTCACCTCCGCCTACCCCACCCTCCAGCCCACCACCGGCGCCCTGCCCGGCATCAAGGCCTTCACCGCCGCCGTCTTCGGCGGCATCGGCTCCATCCCCGGGGCCATGCTGGGCGGCATTCTGCTGGGGGTGATCGAGACCTTCGCCAAGGGGTATATCTCCACCCAGGTCTCCGACGCCATCGTCTTCGCCGTGCTCATCGTCATCCTCCTGGTCAAGCCCGCCGGCCTGCTGGGCAAGCAGGTGGCGGAGAAAGTGTAGGTGCGGCATGAAGAAACTCTCCAAACAGAGCCGCACCAGCTTCTTCACCTACGGCGGCGTGATCCTGGCCTATGTGCTCCTCCAGCTCTACAACGGCCAGGTGGGCCTGAGCTCCATGATCCAGGGGCTGCTGGTCCCCATCTGCGCCTACGTCACCATGGCCCTGGCCCTCAACCTGGTGGTGGGGGTGTCCGGGGAGCTGAGCCTGGGCCACGCGGGCTTTATGAGCGTGGGGGCCTTCTCCGGCACCGCCGCGGCCATCGCCCTCCAGGGGGTCATCCCCCTGGCCCCTCTGCGGCTGGCGGTGGCCATGGTCATCGGCGCGCTGTTCGCCGCCCTGGCGGGCTTTTTGATCGGCATCCCCGTCCTCCGGCTCAACGGCGACTACCTGGCCATCGTCACCCTGGCCTTCGGGGAGATCATCAAGAGCGTCCTCAACAACCTCTACGTGGGCTTTGACACCACCGGCTTCCACTTCAGCTTTCTGGCCGACACCGTCAGCCCCCGGATGGCCGAGGGGGGCAAGCTGATCATCGGCGGGCCCATGGGCATCTCCGGCATCCCCATCATCTCCACCTTCACCGCCGGGGTGGTGCTGGTGCTGGTGGCGCTGGTGGTCATTTTCAACCTGGTGAACTCCCGGGCCGGGCGGGCCATCATGGCCGCCCGGGACAACCGCATCGCCGCCGAGAGCGTGGGCATCAACGTGACCAAGTACAAGATGATCGCCTTCGTCATCTCCGCGGCCCTGGCCGGGGCGGCGGGCAGCCTCTACACCATGAGCCTGTCCACCATCGTGGCCAACAAGTTCGACTTCAACACCTCCATCCTGATCCTGGTGTTCGTGGTGCTGGGCGGCATGGGGAATATGTGGGGGGCCATCCTCTCCGCCACCTTCCTCACCCTGCTGCCGGAGCTGCTGCGGAAGTTCAACCTGGACCAGTACCGGATGCTGGTGTACGCCGTGGTGCTGATCCTGGTGATGATCGCCACCAACAACCCCTTCCTCCAGCGGGTGGCGGGGAACGCGGCGGCGCGGTTCAAGCGGAAAAAACCGGCCCCGGCCGTGGAAGGGGGGCAGAGCCATGAGTGAGCGGAGCAAGCGCGCGCCGACCCGGCTGGTCCCGGTGCCCAGCACCAACAAGATCCCTGAGCGGGACATCAACAAGACCCCCATTCTGGAGTGCCGCCACCTGGGCATTGACTTCGGCGGCCTCACCGCCGTCAACGAGTTCAACATGGCCATCGGCCGCACCGAGATCGCCGGGCTCATCGGCCCCAACGGCGCGGGGAAGACCACGGTGTTCAACCTGCTCACCAAGGTCTATCAGCCCACCCGCGGCACCATCCTGCTGGACGGGGTGGACACCCACAACATGAACTCCGTCCAGGTGAACCGGGCGGGGATCGCCCGGACCTTCCAGAACATCCGGCTGTTCAGCAACCTGAGCGTGGAGGACAACGTGAAGGTGGGCCTCCACAACCAGACCCGGTACGGGGTGTTCCAGGGGATCCTCCGCCTGCCGGGGTACTGGCGGGAGGAGAAGCGGGCCCACGAGAGCGCCATGGAGCTGCTGCACATCTTCGACATGGAGCACCTGGCCGGCCACCAGGCTGGCAGCCTGCCCTATGGCGCCCAGCGCCGGCTGGAGATCGTCCGGGCCCTGGCCACCAACCCCTCCCTGCTGCTGCTGGACGAGCCGGCGGCGGG
>CANRBW010000095.1 GCA_947628975.1 uncultured Oscillospiraceae bacterium
CCCCACCGGGCCGCCCACGTCCGGGCCCTCGTCCCAGGTCAGACCGCAGTCCCGCAGGGTCTTGTAGATCAGCTCCACCGCCCCCTCCACCAGTCGGCCCTGGTCGGTGTCCTCGATGCGGAGGATGAACTTTCCCCCCAGGGAGCGGGCGATGAGCCAGGTGTAGAGCGCGGTGCGGAGATTGCCCACGTGCATATACCCCGTGGGGGAGGGGGCGAAGCGGGTGCGGACCTCCCCGGCCGGGATCCGGCCCTCCATCTCCTCAAACCACGTCATATCCATAAAAAGGGCCTCCCATCAAAAATTTTCGTTCTCATCTTGCTTTTTATCGCGCGGTATAGTAAAATACATCGTAGAAGCGCCAAAAAGGCGGCAGGCCGCGGGGTGCGCCAACACCCCGCAGCCCTGTACAGAGTGTAGGGGCACTCAGCACAGCAACAAGATAGTTGCGCCACAGTTATTATACTTGCTCTTGAGTTCCATTTCAAGGGCAAAAAAACTGTGTTACGCTGGAGTTTTCCGGCGGTGTTGAGGCAAACGCTCTCAACACCGCCTTTTTGCGCGTTTCCGAGACCTCTCCTAACGGGGCGGGGCCAGGAGAAAACGCCCCGCCCCACCCGGAGAACTCGGAAACCACGAAGGAGGAACCTCCATGAAAAAACGAGCCCTATCCCTTTTCCTGACCCTGGCCCTCTGCCTGGGCCTCCTGCCCGCCCCCGCCCTGGCGGCGGGGGAGGTAGTGGCCTATGGCTACTGTGGCGCGGACGAGGACGGGCAAAACCTGTCCTGGACCCTCACCGCCGACGGCACCCTCACCATCTCCGGAACAGGGGCGATGAAAGACTTCTTTTCTCCGCCACCCTGGGGAACTCAAAGGTAAAAAATCGTCACCGTCGTCATTGGGGAGGGCGTGACCACCATCGGGAGGGAAGCCTTTCGGGAGTGCAAGAACTTGACCGATGTTACCCTCCCGGAGGGGTTGACCACCATCGGCGACTATGCTTTTTATATTTGTCCTGCCCTGACTAACGTGACCCTCCCGGAGAGCCTGACAACCATCGACCACATGGCCTTTAGTTGTTGTGACGCCCTGACTACTGTGACCATCCCGGAGAACCTGACCACCATTGACGACCGGGCCTTTTATAATTGCCGCGCTCTAACTAGCTTTGCTGTAGCGGCGGACAACCCCGCCTACACCGCCGTGGACGGCGTGCTGTTCAACAAGGATAAGACCACGCTGGTTCTGTATCCCATGGCCAAACCTCCCCGCACGACCTACAATGTCCCGGATGGCGTGACCACTATCGGCGACAATGCCTTTGGGGAGTGCGACGTCCTGACCAATGTGACCCTCCCGGATGGTCTGACCACCATCGGCGACTGGGCCTTTTATAATTGCGACGCTCTGACCAATGTGACCTTCCCGGCGAGCCTGACCACCCTCAGCGAAAATGCTTTTGATGATGAGTGGTATGGTGAGAATGATCAAGCAGAAATGATCAGTGTAAGATTTTTAGGAGATGTGCCGCAGACTGGTGATGCTAGCTATGTAAATGGCCCGTTCGCAAATCGTACTTTGACCATCTGTTACCCCAAGGAAAACGACACTTGGACAGATGAGGCCAAGGCATACCTGACCCGCGATGCACTCGACGTTACCTGGGTGGGGGTCAGACCTGGGGATGAGGTCTGCATGGTAACCGTGCCCTCCACCCGACACGGCAAGGTCACTGTCACACCTCGGGCAGCTCTGGCTGGGACCCAGGCGACCCTTACCGTCACCCCGGATGAGGGCTACGAGCTGGACAGGCTCATCGTCACCCAGGCAGACGGGACGGAGGTGGCTGTGACCGACAACACCTTCACCATGCCCGCCTCGGATGTGACCGTGGTCGCCACCTTCAAGCGGATCATGCCGTCCGGCGGGAAGTCCGGGACGATGGTGGAGCCCACGGGGCAGTCGCTGGACTGGGCGGTCACCGAGACCGGGCAGCTCAGCATCGACGGCGAGCTGGACCGGGATGAGGCGGTCCTGGCGGCGTGCTACGACCAAACTGGCCGCTTCGTCGGACTCCGCTGGCTGGACGCCCAGCACACGAATGCCCAGGTGGACCAGGCCGACAGCCTGCGGCTCTTCTGGCTGGACGCAAAGCTGCGCCCCATAGCCCCCAAGACCACGGTGTGGGGGGAGTAGACTTCGGACCATACGGCAAGGCGGAGGGCGGCCCCACGGGGCCGCCCTCCGCGTCAAGTCTATACCTCGGGCCACCCATCAAAATCATTTGCTTTTTTCACCGCGGCATAGTAAAATAGAACGTGAGTGCCGCGATACCGCCGCTATCTTTGCCCGCGGCCCTGTTTCAAGAAAAATCCCCGTCCCGCCGCCACCCGCCCGAAGATTGCATCACAGGAGGAAGAACCATGAAAAGACGAGCGCTGTCCCTGCTTTTGACCCTGTCCCTGACCGTGGCCCTCTGCCTGGGCCTCCTGCCCCTCACCGCCGCCGCGGCGGAGGCGACGCTGCCGTATGACATTCCCTCTACGGTGAAGTGGTCGTTTCCCACCCTCACCGGAGGGCAGATCAACCAGGACACCTATTCCGGCCAAGCTGTTATCCTGATCTTTTTCCGCGCCAATGAGACGTGCGGCAACTCCAACAACACGATCGAGGCCCTGGCCCATGCGGAGTGGGCCAAGTCCGATCAGTTCCAGATCGTCGCCGTGGCCTGCGGAGAGTCGGATGAAAGCGCGGCGGTGGTGAAGGAGCACGCCGACGCCTTCTATCAATATCATGGGTCCGCGGATGGAACCATCCAGTACTGTTACGCCACAAGTCGTGAAATGTGGACGGTCGTCCCGGCCCTCCAGCGGCTGGTGGGGGGCGAAGCGAATCAAGTCACTTACGCGATGAACTACGTCTTCGACGGCCAAGGCCATCTGCGCGACACCTGGCAGGGAAGCTACAGCGCGCAAAAGTATAAGAGCGCGCTGACCCTGCTGGGGCTTCTTGACCCAGGCGCGGGAGGATCGACATTGTACAGTGGGCTCTATCCCGTGACGATCAGCGGAAGCAATGACTATGACAGCGCCTACCAGGTCTTTGAACTGCTGAACAGCTACCGCCGGGAGAACAGTCTTTCCGAACTGGTGATGGACCAGTCGCTTTTGTACACCGGGATGTTTCGGGCGGCGGAGATCGCGCTGTTCTACGACCACACCAGACCTGACGGTGACTATTTCTTTACCGCTTTCTCGCTCCAGTTCACCAAAGGGGAGAGAAGCGAAAATATAGCGGCGGGTTTTGGAACTCCTGAGCTGGTCATGAACGGTTGGAAGGACTCCCCAGGGCACAATGCAAATATGCTTACGCCGGAACACAGATCTGTGGGCATTGGCGCTTTTGTGGACCAAAACGGTACGCGCTATTGGGTACAGGTTTTTTCCGGACAGAGCGGCACGGCAGAGTCCAGCCGGAGCACCGGCGTAAAGACGTTCACAACGAGGACAGAGGCTCTAGTGGAGAATTTGGATCTTGCCGTGTCGCCGGGCTCCGCCACTCTGAATGTGGGGGAAACGGAGACGTTGAGTCTATATAACCGTAACATTGGATGGAGCGGCTCCCGCGCGCCGATCCATGCCAGCTACGCCGAGTCTTCCGACGAGAATGTGGCCACCGTGACCTTGAATGAGGACGGAACCGTAGCGCTCAACGCCCTTTCCCAGGGCAGCACCACGGTGCGGATCGGTTTGGTACCCACACTAGGCAAAACGCCCCTCACCGTTGAGGTGCCTGTCACCGTGCGCCCCAGGAGCTACACCGTCGCCGTATCCAGTCCCCGGCACGGGACCGTGCTCCCCAGCCCTGCCAGCGGCCCGGCGGGGACCAAGGTTACCCTCACGGCCAGGCCGGCCAGCGGCTACGAGCTGGACAGGCTCATTGTCACCCAGTCGGACGGGACGGAGGTAGAGGTCACCGATAACACCTTCACCATGCCCGCCTCGGATGTGACTGTGATCGCCACCTTCAAGTTGATCATGCCCGGCGGGAAGTCCGGGACGATGCTGGAGCCCACGGGGCAGTCGCTGGGCTGGGCAGTCACCGAGACCGGAGAGCTCAGCATCGACGGCGAACTGGACCGGGATGAGGCGGTCCTGGCGGCGTGCTACGACCAGTCCGGCCGCTTCGTCGGGCTCCGCTGGCTGGACGCCCAGCACACGAATGCCCAGGTGGACCAGGTTGACAGCCTGCGGCTCTTCTGGCTGGACGCAAAGCTGCGCCCCATAGCCCCCAAGACCACGGTGTGGGGGGAGTAAACCTCTCCGCCCGGACCACGAAGTGGAAAAGGCGCCCTTCCCGCTCGGGAAGGGCGCCTCTCAGTTTGTCAAAGAAGCGGCCCCGCCATTTCTTTGAGAATCGCTATGCCCGCCTCTGCTGGAAACTTTTGCACCAGGGGGCCAGGACGCACGCCCCGCACCTGGGGCTCCGGGCGGTGCAGACCGCCCGGCCGTGGAGCACCAGCCGGTGGCAGAAGTCGTTGGACTCCTCCGGGGGGAGGACCTTCCGCAGCTGCAACTCCACCTGGTGGGGGTCCTTGGAGCCGTCGGTGAGGCCCAGCTTGCCGGAGATGCGGATACAGTGGGTGTCCGCCACCACCGCGCCGGGGGTGTGGTAGATGTCCCCCAGCACCAGGTTGGCGGTCTTCCGGCCCACGCCGGGGAGCTTGAGCAGTTCCTCCATGGTGCCCGGCACCTTGCCGCCGTAGTCGGCCAGGAGCATCTGGGCGGCCAGGACGATGTCCCGCGCCTTGGCCCGGAAGAAGCCGGTGGAGTGGATGATGGCCTCCACATCCGCCACGTCCGCCGCCGCCAGGGCCTCCAGCGTGGGATAGCGGCCAAACAGCTCCGGGGTCACCAGGTTTACCCGCGCGTCGGTACACTGGGCGGACAGCCGCACGGAGAACAGCAGTTCATAGTCCTTTTCGTAGTTGAGCGAGCACACGCCGTCGGGGTAGAGCGCCTTCAGCGCCTCCACGATCCGCGCGGCCTTTTCTTTCTTTGTCATGCGCCTCTCCCCTTGACAGAAACGGTGTTCCTTGGGTACAATACATCATAGCATATTTTGCCTGAAGATGACAAGGCAATCTTGGGAGGACACAAAAATGATCAAGGAAATGATGGACCTGATCGCCCAGGCGGACCCGGAGGTGGGGGCGGGCATCCGCGCCGAGTATGACCGCCAGCGCCGAAACATCGAGCTCATCGCCTCGGAGAACTTCGTCAGCGTGCCGGTGATGCTGGCCATGGGCACGGTGCTCACCAACAAATACGCCGAGGGCTACCCCGGCAAGCGCTACTACGGCGGCTGCCAGTGCGTGGACGTGGTGGAGGAGCTGGCCCGCCAGCGGGCCTGCCAGCTCTACGGCGCGGACCACGCCAACGTCCAGCCCCACGCCGGGGCCCAGGCCAACTACGCCGTCTACCAGGCCCTGTGTGATGTGGGGGACACGGTGATGGGCATGGACCTCTCCAACGGCGGCCACCTGACCCACGGCTCCCCGGTGAACTACTCGGGCAAGAACTACCACATGGTGTTCTACGGCGTGGGCGCCGACGGCCGCATCGACTACGACCAGGTCCGGGACCTGGCCAAAAAGCACCGCCCCAAGATGATCATCGCCGGGGCCTCCGCCTACCCCCGGATCATCGACTTCAAGACCTTCGCCGACGTGGCCCACGAGGTGGGGGCCTACCTCATGGTGGACATGGCCCACATCGCCGGGCTGGTGGCCGCCGGGCTCCACCCCAGCCCCGTGCCCTACGCCGACGTGGTCACCACCACCACCCACAAGACCCTCCGGGGCCCCCGGGGCGGCATGATCCTCTGCAAAGAGGACCTGGCCAAGAAGATCGACTCGGCCATCTTCCCCGGCAGCCAGGGTGGGCCGCTGGAGCACATCATCGCCGCCAAGGCGGTGGCCCTGGGGGAGGCCATGAAGCCGGAGTTCAAGGCCTATCAACAGCGCATCCTGGATAACGCCCAGGCCCTGGCCAAGGGCCTGATGGAGGCGGGCTTCGACCTGGTCTCCGGCGGCACCGACAACCACCTGGCCCTGGTAGACCTCCGCAAGGCGGGC
>CANRBW010000096.1 GCA_947628975.1 uncultured Oscillospiraceae bacterium
AGCGGGGCCAGGCCGGAGCCGGCGTCAAATACCAGCAGCGCGTCCCCCAGCGAAACGGAATAACAGGATGTATTCCCACCGTAGCCCAGAAAACCCTCCGAGGCCACCGGAAAGGAACCGCGGACCCCCCAGGGGACCAATTTCAGAGTCATCCATGCCGCCTCCTCCGCGCCGCCTGCAGGCGGCAGGCCGGCTTTTTTGTGATGATAATTATTATAATATAAAGTATAGCCGCGCCGGTTTGCCCTGTCAAGCGTTTCCCCGGCCGGGCCGGTTTTTCCCACCATTCCAAAAGCTCCCGGAATTATTACAGAAAATTGTTATAAATGACAAAAAATTACATTTTATTCGCGAAACGGCTTGACTTCTACCGGGGCCTCTGATAGAATCTGGACTGTATTTATAACTGCATATTTTTTCGCGTTCAATTCACCGTAAACCCATGATTCTTGCTCTGTATCGCAGCTGCGAAGGAAATGACAAAGGGGGAGTCGCTTATGGAGCCAATCCTGGAAGTACGGAATCTGACAAAGATCTACGAAGGCGGCGTTCTGGCCAACCATCAGATCAACTTCAGTGTGGAAGAAGGGGAGATCCACGCCCTGATGGGGGAGAACGGCGCGGGCAAATCGACCCTGATCAAATGTCTGACCGGCGTGTACGCCAAAGACGAGGGGGACATCTACCTGGCCGGGCAGGATAAGCCGGTGACCATCCGCTCCCCCCAGGACGCCCAGAACGCGGGCATCAGCACCGTGTATCAGGAGATCACCCTCTGCCCCAACCTGACGGTGGCGGAGAACCTCTACATCGGCCGCTCCAAGGGCCCCGGGACCAGCTGGAAGCGGATGAACACCGGGGCCAAGAAGATCCTGACCTCCCTGGGCATCCCCGCCAGCCCCAAGCAGCAGCTGGGCACCTGCTCCATCGCCGTGCAGCAGATGGTGGCCATCGCCCGCGCGGTGGATATGGAGTGCAAGGTCCTCATCCTGGACGAGCCCACCTCCTCCCTGGACGAGCAGGAGGTGGAAAAGCTCTTCGGCCTGATGCGGGACCTGAAGGCCAAGGGGGTGGGCATCATCTTCGTCACCCACTTCCTGGACCAGGTCTACGAGGTCTGCGACCGCATCACCGTCCTCCGGGACGGCCAGCTGGTGGGGGAGTACGTCATCCAGGACCTGCCCAGGGTCCAGCTGGTGTCCAAGATGCTGGGCAAGGAGCTGGACGACATGGCCGACATCAAAAGCGACGCCGACGCCGCGGCGGTGGACCCCCAGTCCACGCCGGTTCTGGAGGCCCACGGCCTCTGTAGCGGCGCGGGCATCAAGCCCTTCGACTTCTCCATTCGGAAGGGCGAGGTCAACGGCTTCACCGGCCTGCTGGGCTCCGGCCGCAGCGAGTGCGTCCGGGCCATCTTCGGCGCGGACCACATCACCGGCGGCACCGTGACGGTGGAGGGCAAGAGCGCCCACATCCGCAAGCCCCTGGACGCCATGAAAAAGGGCATCGGCTACCTCCCCGAAGACCGCAAGGGGGACGGCATCGTAGGCGACCTCAGCGTCCGGGAGAACATCATCCTGGCCCTCCAGGTGATGAAGGGCTTCTTCCGGCCCTTCTCCCGCGCCCAGGCGGAGGCCTTCGCCGACGAGTACATCAAGCTGTTGGAGATCAAGACCGCCTCCTCCGACACCCCCATCAAGTCCCTGTCCGGCGGCAACCAGCAGAAGGTCATCCTGGCCCGGTGGCTCCTCACCGACCCCAAGTACCTGATCCTGGACGAGCCCACCCGGGGCATCGACATCGGCACCAAGATCGAGATCCAGAAACTGGTCCTGAAGCTGGCCGCCCAGGGCAAGAGCGTCACCTTCATCTCCTCCGAGATCGACGAGATGCTGCGCACCTGCTCCCGGCTCATCGTCATGCGGGACCGGAAGACGGTGGGCGAGCTCACCGGAGAGGACCTGACCCAGGCCAAGATCATGGCAACTATCGCGGGAGGTGAGGCACAATGACAGCTCCGGTCAAGACCCCGGGCAAGAAGACCCGCAAGAGCGGTCAGGAGAGCCTGGTCAAGCGGCTCACCCGGCAGCAGCTCTTTATCCCCCTGGCGGCGCTGGTGCTGCTGGTGCTGTTCAACCTGATCGCCGACCCGTCCTTCTTCGCGGTCAGCATCAAGGAGAACAGCCTTGGCAACCCCGTCCTCAGCGGCAACATCATCTCGGTGCTGGACAACGCCTCGGAGCTGGTCATCCTCTCCATCGGCATGACCCTGGTCACCGCCTCCTCCGGCGGGCAGGACATCTCGGTGGGCGCGGCCATGGCCATCGCCGGCAGCGTCATCCTGCGGCTGGTCTGCGGCGGTCAGGTCAACGCCGACACCATGCACATGAACCTCTTCCTGGCCCTGTTCATCGCCATCGTGGTGAGTATGCTCTTCGGCGCCTTTAACGGCACTCTGGTGGCCTACTTCAAGATCCAGCCCATGGTGGCCACCCTGATCCTCTACACCGCCGGCCGCTCCATCGCCGCGTGGATCAACAACAACGAGCTGCCCATCATGAACGACCTCTCCTTCAAATACGCCGGGACCTTCCTCCCCGGCATCCCCATCCCCACCCCGGTCTTCATCACCATCTTCATGATCGCGCTGTTCTGGCTGGTGCTGAAGTTCACCAACCTGGGGCTCTACACCCAGTCGGTGGGCATCAACGCCAGCTCCGCCCGCCTCAACGGCCTGAACCCCCAGCGGGTCAAGCTCCTCACCTACATGATCCTGGGGGCCTGCGTGGCGGTGGCCGGCTTCATCCGGGTCAGCCGCAGCGGCTCCATCAACTACTCCCGCATCGCGGAGAACATCGAGATGGACGCCATCCTGGCCGTGGCTCTGGGCGGCAACGCCCTCAGCGGCGGCAAGTTCAACATCTACGGCTCCGTCCTGGGCGCCTACGTCATCCAGTTCCTCACCACCACCCTCTACAAGTACGACGTGCCCTCCACCGCCCTGCCCGCCTACAAGGCGGTGGTGGTCATCCTGCTGGTGGTGCTCAGCGCCCCGGTGGTGCGCGAGAAGCTGTCCAGGCTGAAAAAAGCGCCTGCCAAGGCCGCGAAGGAGGTGTCCTGAAATGCCGAAAGGGATCGCAGTTGACAAGCAGGGGCGGCTGAAGGACCGCGTCGCCATGAGCGACACCAACCTGCTTTTGACCATCACCATCGTGGTGTTCTTCCTGCTCTACCTCTCCGCCATCCTCTTCCTGGGCGGCGGCTTCACCAAGGGACAGACCTTCCTGAACATCCTCAACAACAACGCCTCCCTCATCGTCCTGGCCTGCGGCATGAGCGTGGTCATGATCACCGGCGGCATCGACATCAGCGTGGGCGCGGTCACCTGCCTGGTGTGCATGGTCTGCGCGGTGAATCTGGAGCGGCAGGGCGGCAACATCTTCACCGTCATCCTCATCGGCCTGGGCATCGGCCTGGCCTTCGGCCTGGTCCAGGGCTTCCTGGTGGCCCACCTGGGCATCCAGCCCTTCATCGTATCCCTGGCGGGCATGTTCTTCGCCAAGGGGATGACCACCATCGTCAGCAAAGAGCCCATCCGGGTGACCAACGAGGCGTTCCTGGCGGTGAAGGACACCCGCGTCAACGTCCCCGGCCTTGGCTCGGTCAACAAGCTGGGGCAGTACGTCCCCGCCTATGTGGAGGTGGGGGTCATCGTGGCGCTGGTAGTGGTGGTCCTGCTGTTCTGCCTCCTGCGCTGGAGCAAGCTGGGCCGCGGCTTCTACGCCGTGGGCGGCAACAACCAGAGCGCCAATATGCTGGGCATCAATGTGCGCCGGACCAAGTTCCTGGCCCATGTGCTGTGCGGTCTGCTGGCCGGTCTGGGCGGCATCCTCTACTTCCTCCACGTGGGCAGCGGCGACGTGGCCAACGGCGCGGGGGACGAGATGAACGCCATCGCCTCCTCCATCATCGGCGGCACCCTGCTCACCGGCGGCGTGGGCAACGTGGTCGGCTCCTTCTTCGGGGTGCTGAGCCTGAACACCATCAAGCGCATCGTCTCCTCCCTGGGCTTTGACGAGGCGTGGTGGTCCAACATCACCGTGGCCGCCATGCTCTGCCTGTTCCTGGTGATCCAGAGCGTCGTCCTGCTGCGCAAGAGCAAGAAGTAAGGGGGGAGCGCCAGATGAAGACCTGTTTGGGCGTGGAGTTCGGCTCCACCCGGATCAAGGCCGTCACGGTGGACGGCGCGTTCCGCCCCGTCTCCTCCGGGGACTATACCTGGGCCTCCCGGTACGAAAACGGCGTGTGGACCTACCCCTTGGAGGAGGTCTGGACCGGGCTGAAGGCCGCCCTGGCCCAGGTGAAGGACCGGGACGGCATCGCCGCCGCCGGGGTCTCGGCCATGATGCACGGCTACCTGGCCTTTGACAGCGAGTGGAACCTGCTGGTCCCCTTCCGCACCTGGCAGAACACCATCACCGGCCCCGCCGCGGCGGAGCTGACCGAGCTCTTCGGCTTCAACATCCCCCAGCGGTGGTCCATCGCCCACCTCTACCAGGCCATGCTCAACGACGAGCCCCACGTCCCCCACATCGCCCATCTGACCACCCTGGCGGGCTACATCCACCACCAGCTCACCGGCGTCCACGCCGTGGGGGTGGGGGAGGCCTCCGGGATGTTCCCCATCGACAGCCAGACCCGGAACTACGACGCGGGGATGCTGGAGAAATTCAACGCTCTGGTGGCCCGCCGGGGCCTCCCCTGGCGGCTGGAGGACCTGCTCCCCCGCGTGCTGACCGCCGGCGAGGACGCCGGCGCCCTCACCCCGGAGGGGGCCGCCCTGCTGGAGGGACTGCTCCCGGCGGGGATCCCCTTCGCCCCCGCCGAGGGGGACGCGGGCACCGGCATGGTGGCCACCAACGCCGTGGCCCCCCGGACCGGCAACGTCTCCGCCGGGACCTCCATCTTCTCCATGGTGGTGCTGGAGCGTCCCCTCCGGGAGGTCCACGAGGAGATCGACCTGGTCACCACCCCCGCCGGGGCGCCGGTGGCCATGGTCCACTGCAACAACTGCACCGGCGACACCAACGCCTGGGTCAGCCTCCTGGGGGAGGCGGCCCGGCTCTTCGGCGCGGACCCTGAGCCGGGCGAGCTCTACACCAAGCTCTACCAGAAGAGCCTGGAGGGGGAGGCGGACTGCGGCGGCGTGCTGGTGTGCAACTACCTGGCCGGGGAGGGGGTCACCCACCTGGACGCGGGCCGGCCCCTGGTGGCCCGGACCCCGGAGACCCGCTTCACCCTGGCCAACTTCTTCCGCGCCCAGCTCTACGCCACCATGGCCACCCTGAAGCTGGGCATGGACATCCTGGCCCAGGAGGGGGTCGCCATCGACTCCCTCACCGGCCACGGCGGACTGTTCAAGACCCCCCTGGTGGGCCAGCGCTACATGGCCGCCGCCTGCGGCGCGCCGGTGACCTGCATGGAGACCGCCGGAGAGGGCGGGCCCTACGGCATGGCCCTGCTGGCCGCCTACCTGCTGCTGCGGGGGGAGGGGGAGAGCCTGGAGGCGTTCCTGTCCCAGCGGGTCTTCGTCGGGGTCTCCGGCTCCACCGTCCGGCCCCAGGAGGCCGACCTGGCGGGCTTCAACGCCTACATCCGGCGCTACACAGCCCTGCTGGAGGTGGAAAAGACGGCGGCGGCGGTCCTGTGACCCCGCCGGCGGACTATCATTGAACGAGGAGGTAATCCCATGCGCCCCTATTCCTTTTGGTTCGTGGTGGGCAGCCAGTTCCTGTACGGCCCGGAGGTGCTGGAGACGGTGGCCGGGCGGGCCCGGGAGATGGCGGAGGAGCTCAGCCGCGCCCTCCCCTTCCCCCTGATCTATAAAGTGACCGCCAAGACCAACCGGGAGATCGCCGAGGTGGTCAAGGAGGCCAACTACGACGACTCCTGCGCCGGGGTCATCACCTGGTGCCACACCTTCAGCCCCTCCAAGATGTGGATCAACGGCCTGGCCGCCCTGCAAAAGCCCCTGTGCCACTTCGCCACCCAGTACAACCTGGAGATCCCCAACGAGGAGATCGACATGGACTTCATGAACCTGAACCAGGCCGCCCACGGCGACCGGGAGCACGGCT
>CANRBW010000097.1 GCA_947628975.1 uncultured Oscillospiraceae bacterium
CTGCCCGACGGTCAGGAGGGGGAGATCATCCTCACCGGCCCGTCGGTGATGCTGGGCTACCTGGACGACCCGGAGGAGACCGCCCAGACCCTGCGGGTGATGGCCGACGGCCGGACCTGGCTCTACACCGGGGACCTGGGCCACAGGAGCGAGGACGGCTACATCTACTTCCACCAGCGCCTCAAGCGTATGATCATCACCAACGGCTACAACGTCTACCCCGGCCAGGTGGAGAACGCCATCGACGCCTGCCCGGAGGTGGCGTACAGCTGCGTCATCGGCGTGGCCGACCCCCGGCGGGTCCAGCGGGTGAAGGCCTATGTGGTCCTCCGGCCCGGCGTGGCGGGGGACGAGGCGTGCCGGGAGCGGATCATGGAGCACCTGCGGATGCGGGTGGCGCGCTACGCCCTGCCCAGGGAGATCGAGTTCCGCCGGGAGCTGCCCAAGACCCTGGTGGGAAAGGTGGCCTACCGGGTGCTGGAGGAGGAGGCCAACGCCGCCCAGGCCGCCCCGGAGGGAGAACTTGCGGAGGAGGGACAGACGAGATGAGTCAAACTACCGCTCAGACGCCGAAGAAGAGATGGGGCGACCGCAGGGACGCCCGCCTGGTCCGGGACGCCACCGGTCTCCAGACCATCATGGCCCACCTGTGGCCCCGCCGCACCGACTGCGAGGTCTATCTTCACGACGTGATCGACGCCACCGAGCTGGTCCGCTATATGGAGCGGAAAAACGCCGCCCACCCGGAGTATAAGACCACCGTGTTCCACTGCGCCATCACCGGCCTGGCCCGGATGCTGAAGGAGCGGCCGCTGATGAACCGCTACGTCCAGGGCCGCCGCCTCTACCAGCGGGACCGGATCATCATCAGCTTCGTGTGCAAGCGCCGCTTCGCCGACGGGGCGGAGGAGGCGCTGATGTGCCTGACCCCCAAGGACGAGGATACCCTGGACCAGATCAGCCGCCAGATCGCCGGAGACGTGGCCCAGACCCGCCAAAGCGAGACCGCCACCGGCGGCATCGACAGCGTGCTCAACGCCTTCGGCAAGCTCCCCCGGCCCCTTTTGATGCTGATCGTCCGGGTGGTGCGCTGGCTGGACTTCTGGGGCCGGGTGCCCCGGTCCCTCCAGCAGGGGGACACCCACTACTCCACCATCCTGTGCAGCAACCTGGGCAGCATCCAGTGCCCCGCAGTCTATCACCACCTGACCAACTACGGCACCAACAGCATCGTGGTCACCCTGGGCACCCTCCACAAGGAGGAGATGCTCATGCCCGACGGCCACCGGGAGGTCCGGGACGTGATCGACATCGGCGCCACCCTGGACGAGCGGATCGCCGACGGTTTCTACTTCGCCCGGAGCCTGCGGCTGGTCAAACACATCTTCGCCCACCCGGAGCTGCTGGACCGC
The DNA here is from genome assembly GCA_947628975.1 of uncultured Oscillospiraceae bacterium. Lineage (GTDB taxonomy): Bacteria > Bacillota > Clostridia > Oscillospirales > Oscillospiraceae > MGBC124762. The sequence goes on from CANRBW010000097.1 coordinate 1,413, forward strand.
CCCCTGGGCGAGCCCAGCGGCTACGCCTACTGAGGGCGGATACCTCTATAAAAAGAAAAGGGGTTGCAAATCCCCGGTCGATAGAGTACAATAACCATGCCCTGCCCCCCGCGGACAGGGCCAGCCTTTGGGGAAGGGGGGACCGCGGTGCGGGCGAAATTCCACCTGCTGCGGCGCAGAGACCTGAACGCCACCCGGATCGTGGCCGGCTCCTTCGCCGCGGTCATCCTGCTGGGGACGGTGCTGTTGAACCTCCCGGCGGCCTCCCGGAGCGGGCAGTCGCCGGGCCTGCTGACCTGTCTGTTCACCGCCACATCCTCCACCTGCGTCACCGGCCTGGTGCTGGTGGACACCGCCACCCAGTGGTCCCTGCTGGGTCAAGGGGTGATCCTGGCCCTGATCCAGATCGGCGGCCTGGGCTTTATCAGCATCATGACCTTCTTCTCTCTGATGCTGCGGCGGAAGATCGGCCTTTCCGAGCGGTTGATCCTGGTCTCCAACTTCAACCTCAACAACCTCAGCGGGGTGGTCCGGCTGGTGCGCTTCACCCTGAAGTGGACCTTCCTGTTCGAGAGCGTCGGGGCGCTGATCCTCATGACCCGCTTCATCCCCCTCTACGGCGTGGGCCGGGGGATCTGGCTGGGGGTGTTCCACTCCGTGTCCGCCTTCTGCAACGCGGGCTTCGACCTGCTGGGCCGGGGCGCGCCCTTCCAGAGCCTGCTGCCGTTCCAGCGCGACCCGGTGGTGCTGGGCACCATCATGGCCCTCATCGTCATCGGCGGCCTGGGCTTTTTCGTGTGGAGCGACCTGGCCGCCCGCCGGCGGGAGGGGAGGAGGCTGTCCATCTACACCCGGATCGTCCTGACCGTGACCGCCGTGCTCCTGGCGGTGGGGACGGCCGCGGTCCTGGCGGTGGAGTTCTACAACCCCGACACCCTGGGCCCCATGCCCCTGTGGCAGAAGGTGCTCAACGCCCTGTTCCAGTCGGTGACCTTCCGCACCGCGGGCTTCAGCGTCCTGGACCAGGGCGCCCTGCGGGACACCACGCTGGCCCTGGGCTCCATCCTCATGCTCATCGGCGGCTCCTCCGGCTCCACCGCCGGGGGGGTCAAGACTGGGACGGTGGCGGTGCTGGCCCTGGGGCTGTGGGCCGACCTGAAGGGCCGGAACAGCCTGGTGGTGGGGGAGCGGTCCATCAGCCGCCGCCAACAGCTCACCGCCATGACCCTGACCATGACCGCCGTGCTGTTGTTCCTGTCGGGGTCCATGTTCCTCTCCTTGTGGGACGGCCTGCCCTTTATGCGGGCCGGCTACGAGGTCGCCTCCGCCCTGGGGACGGTGGGGCTGACCGCCGGGCTGACCCCCGGGCTGTCCATACCCTGCCGGGTCCTCATCATCGCGCTGATGTACCTGGGCCGGGTGGGCATTTTGTCGTTCTCCCTTGCCTTTTCCACCCGGAGCCGCCGGGTGGAGAGCAAGATCAAGTATCCCGTCACCAACGTGATGATCGGCTGAGGAGGGATCTGCGGTGAAAACATTCATGGTGATCGGCCTGGGCCGCTTTGGCAACGCGGTGGCCGCCGAGCTGTGCGCCCTGGGCAACGAGGTCCTGGCGGTGGACTCCCAGGAGGATCTGGTCCAGGCGGCGTCGGCCTATGTGACCCACGCCGTCACCGCCGACGCCAGGGACCCGGAGGTGCTGCGCCAGCTCTCCGCCCGCAGCTTCGACTGCGTGGTGGTGGCCATCGGCGGGGACATCGGCACCAGCGCCCTGATCACCCTGGCGCTGAAGGAGATGGGGGTGGCCAGGGTGGTGGCCAAGGCGTCCAGCCACACCCACAAGAAGGTGCTGGAGAAGATCGGCGCGGACCGGGTGGTCTTCCCGGAGCAGGAGATGGGGGTCAAGCTGGCCCACGCCCTGTCCGACGCCAACGTGCTCAACTTCATCGAACTCTCCGAGGACGCCAGCATCGTGGAGATCCCCGTCCCGGCCGCTTGGGTGAACAAGACCCTGCGCCAGCTGGATGTGCGCAACAGCTACGGCGTCAACGTCATCGCCCTGCGCCGGGGGCCCAAGCAGAAGCTCACCATCGCCCCCGGCGGCGAGGACGTGCTGGAGAGCACCGACGTGGTGGTGGCCCTTGGCCTGGACAAGAACATCAACCGCATCCAGAAGCTATGAACGTGCTGACCAGCCGGCAAAATCCCCTGTGCGCCCATCTGCGGAAGCTGGCCCAGCGGGGGCGCTACCGCCGGGAGAGCGGGGAATACCTGGCCGACGGGGTCAAGCTGTGGCAGGAGGCGGCGCGGTGGGGGGCGCCGGTCCGGCGGCTGATCACCACCCCGGAGCTCGCCCTGGAGACCCCGCCGGGGGTGGAGCGTACCCTGGTCACCCCGGAGCTGATGGCCTACCTCTCCCCCATGGAGAGCCCCCAGGGGGTCCTCTTCACCGTGACCCTGCCCCAGCCCGCCCCCCTGACCCTCACCGGGACGCGCTATCTGGTCCTGGACGGGCTCCAGGATCCCGGCAATGTGGGCGCCATCTGGCGCGCCGCCGACGCGCTGGGGGCGGACGGGCTGTTTTTGCTGAACCACTGCGCCGACCCCTATGGGCCCAAGACGGTCCGGGCCACCATGGGGGCGTGCTTCCGCCTGGACTGCCGGGAGACCACTCTGGAGGAGCTGGTCCCTCTGCTGGACCGGCAGGGGGTCCCCCTCTACGCCGCGGCCCTGGGGGACCGGGCCCATCGGGTGGGGGAGATCCCCCTGTGTCCCGCCGCCGTGGTGGTGGGCAACGAGGGCCACGGGGTGAGCCCGGAGACGCTGGCGGCCTGCCGGGGCACGGTGACCATCCCCATGCGCCCGCGGTGCGAGTCCCTCAACGCCGCCGCCGCGGCCACGGTCATCCTCTGGGAGATGGGGAAGCGGGAGGGGAGGGGGAGCGAATGTCGAGCCTGAAATACTGGCTGTGGCTGGCCACCCGGCGGGGTCTGGCCAACCTCAGCACCCTGGAGCTGCTGGAGCACTTCGGCACCCCGGAGGCCGCCCACTTCGCCGACGCGGGGGAGTACGACCTGATCCCCGGCATCACCGCCCTGGGGAAGGCGTCGCTGATGGACAAGTCCATGGATGAGCCCAACCGCATCCTCTCGGAGTGCGAGCGGCTGGGCCAGCGGGTGCTGACCATCCACGACGCCGCCTATCCCGAGCGGCTGAGGAATATCTACGACCCCCCGGCGGTACTCTATCTCCAGGGCCGGGACATCTCCTTTGACGACGAGGTGGCGGTGGCCCTCATCGGCTCCCGCGGTCCCAGCGCCTACGGCATCGCCCAGGCCCAGCGCCTGGGCCACGACCTGGCCTATCAGGGCGCGGTGGTGGTCTCCGGCCTGGCCCGCGGCCTGGACAGCGAGGCCCTCCGGGGCGCTCTGCGGGGCGGCGGGACGGTCTGCGGCGTTCTGGGAGGCGGGCTGGACGTGATCTACCCCAAGGAGAACCGCTTCCTCTACCAGGACGTGGCCGCCTCCGGCCTGTTGATCAGCGAGTATCCCCCCGGGACCGAGACCGCCTCCCACCACTTTCCCGCCCGGAACCGCGTCATCAGCGGCCTCTCCCTGGGGGTAGTGGTGGTGGAGGGGGCCCAGGGGTCCGGCACCCGCATCACCGCGCGGGACGCGCTGGACCAGGGCAGGGACGTCTTCGCCGTCCCCGGCCCGGTGGACGCCCCCATGAGCTATATGCCCAACGAGCTCATCCGCCGGGGGGAGGCCATGCTGGTCACCTCCGCCAGCGACATTCTGGAGGAGTACGCCGACCTCTACCCCGGCAAGGTCAGGCTGATCCCCGGCCTGGCTCCCCAGACGCCGCCGGTGGCCCCCGGCACCCGGCCCAGACCGGTCCGGCCCGCCCCGGAGCCGGAGGAGGACCGGGCGGAGGCGGAGGCGGACTCCCCGGAGGAGGCCCAGGAGGGCCAGCCGGTCATCCACTGGCGGAAACTGACCCCGGCCCTGACCGACGACCAGCGGGACGTGCTCCTGGCCGTCCGGGACAAGCCGCTGGTGCTGGACGAGATCATCGAGCGCGCCCAGATCCCCGCCCGGCGCTGTACCTCGGCCGTCACCATGCTCCAGCTGGCCGGGTTTTTGGAGGAGGAGGCGGGCAAGCGCTTCGCCGCCACCGTCCGCATCCAGGTGGACGAGCCCTGACCGCCCGCCCAATCTTACGCTACCAGGAGGATACCAATGGCTGCAAAAACTGATCTGGTGATCGTGGAGTCACCCGCCAAGGCGAAGACCATCGGGAAATACCTCGGCCCCGGCTACAAGGTCATGGCCACCATGGGCCACGTCCGGGACCTGCCCAAGAGCAAGCTGAGCGTGGACACCCAGCACGGTTTCCGGCCGGACTACCAGCCCATCCAGGGGAAGGAGGGCGTCATCGCCGACCTGGCCCGGGCCGCCAAGCGAAGCGACAAGATCTACCTGGCCACCGACCCGGACCGGGAGGGGGAGGCCATCTCCTGGCACCTGAAGGAGCTCTTGGACCTGCCAGAGGAGCGCACCTACCGGGTCACCTTCAACGAGATCACCAAGAAGGTGGTCACCGAGTCCATCGCCAGGCCCCGGTCCATCGACCAGAACCTGGTG
>CANRBW010000098.1 GCA_947628975.1 uncultured Oscillospiraceae bacterium
GCTGGATAACCTGTGCGTCATCATCGACAACAACGGCCTCCAGATCGACGGCCCCATTGAGCAGGTCATGAACTCCAACCCCATCCCCGACAAGCTCCGGGCCTTCAACCTGGAGGTGGTGGAGGTCAACGGCAACGACTTTGACGCCCTGGAGGGCGCCTTCGACCACTTCCACCAGGTGAAGGGCCGCCCCACCGCCATCGTGATGCGGACGGTCAAGGGCCTGGGGGTCTCCTACATGGAAAACAACGTGGACTGGCACGGCAAGGCCCCCAACGACCAGGAGTACGCCGTGGCCATGGCCGAGCTGAACGCCGCTCTGGCCGGATTGGAGGGGAACTGACATGGCAGACGGAAAGAAGATCGCCACCAGGGAGAGCTACGGCAACGCCCTGAAGGAGCTCATGGCCGAACACGAGGACATCGTGGTCTTTGACGCCGACCTCTCCAACGCCACCAAGACCAACATCGTCAAGAAGGCCTACCCCGGCCGCCACTACAACTGCGGCATCGCCGAGGGCAACATGATGGCCGTGGCCGCCGGCGTGGCCGCCATGGGGCTGGTCCCCTTCGCCTCCAGCTTCGCCATGTTCGCCGCCGGCCGGGCCTTTGAGCAGGTCCGCAACTCCATCGGCTACACCGGCCTCAACGTGAAGATCGGCGCCACCCACGGGGGCATCTCCGTGGGGGAAGACGGGGCCTCCCACCAGTGCTGTGAGGACTTCGCCCTCATGCGGAGCATCCCCGGCATGGTGGTGATGTGCCCCGCCGACGACGTGGAGACCCGCGCCATGGTGCGGGCGGCCTACGAGCACAAGGGCCCGGTGTATATGCGCTTCAGCCGCTTCGGCATGGACGCCGTCCACGCCCCCGACCGCTACACCTTCCAAATCGGCAAGGGCGAGGTCCTCCGGGACGGCTCCGACGTGGCCATCATCGCCACCGGCCTTCTGGTACCGGAGGCGGTGAAGGCCGGGCAGATGCTGGCGGAGGAGGGGATCTCCGCCCGGGTCATCGACATGGCCACCATCAAGCCCCTGGACGAGGAGCTGGTGCTGAAGGCGGCCGGGGAGTGCGGCAAGGTCGTCACCTGCGAGGAGCACTCCATCATCGGTGGCCTGGGGGAGGCGGTGTGCTCCCTGCTGGCGGAAAGGCTGCCCACCCCGGTGCGCCGCGTGGGCGTCAACGACCAGTTCGGCCACTCCGGCCCCGCCGGGGCCCTGCTGGAGCAGTTCGGCCTGTGCGCCGGGCACATCGCCCAGGTCTGCCGGGACTTCTGAGGCCGGAGGAGCAGCCATGGGAACGCACACCCGCGCCCCCTTCGGGGCCATGCCGGACGGGGCCGCCGTGGAGCGGATCTGCCTCGTCAACGGCCCGCTCTCCTGCGCCGTGATCACCTACGGCGCCGCCCTCCAGAGCCTGGTGGTCCCTGACCGGGAGGGCCGCCCTACCGACGTCCTCCTGGGCTTTGACACCCTGGAGGGATACCTCCGCCACGACAAGTTCCTTGGGGCGGTCATCGGCCGGTACGCCAACCGCCTGGGCGGCGCCTCCTTCCCCCTGAACGGCCGGGTCTTTCCCCTGCGGGCCAACGACGGGCCCAACCACCTCCACGGCGGTCCCCGCGGCTTTGACAAGCAGCTGTGGCGGGTGGAGTCCCTGGCGGGGAGCGCCGTGACCCTCTCCCTCCTCAGCCCGGACGGGGACGAGGGCTACCCCGGCGCCCTGTCCGTCCAGGTGACCTACACCCTCGCCGCCGACGCCTTGGAGATCGCCTACCGCGCCACCTGCGACGCCGACACCCTCTGCAACCTCACCAGCCACGCCTACTTCAACCTCTCCGGCCACCAGAGCGGCCCTGTGACCGACCAGGTCGTGCGGCTGTACGCCTCCGCCTACACCCCCGCCGGGCCGGGGAGCATCCCCACCGGGGAGATCGCCGACGTGGCGGGCACCCCCATGGACCTGCGGCAGGGCCTGCCCATCGGCCGGCGGATCGACGAGGACTTCCCCCAGCTGCGGCTGGCGGGGGGCTACGACCACAACTGGGTGGTGGACGGCCCCGCCGGGACCCTGCGCCCCGCCGCCCAGGCCGTCTCCCCCCGGACCGGTATCGGCATGGAGGTGTCCACCACCCTGCCCGGCGTGCAGTTCTACACCGGCAACTACCTGGACGGCTGCCCCGCCGGCAAGGGCGGGGCCCCCTACGCGCGGCGCTGGGGCTTCTGTCTGGAGACCCAGTACTTCCCCGACTCGCCCCACTTCCCCGCCTTCCCCAGCGCCGTCCTCCGCCCCGGCCAGCTCTACCGGCACCTCACCCGCTTCCGCTTCTTCCCCGCCCCGTAGGCGGCAAACTAAACGCACAAAGAGCCTGCCCAGAGGGCAGGCTCTTTGTGCGTTTAAAACTACACCGTCTACCGGGGGAGGCTGTTGAGGAGCCACACGCCGAAGTTCAGATAGGCCGCGAAGGTGAGCCACAGCAGGTAGGGGGCCTGGAGCCAGGCGGCCAGGGGGTCCACCCGCTCGAAGGCCGCCATCATCCACAGCGCCAGGGCCCACAGCGCCGCCAGCCACAGCAAAGCCGCCCCGAACCACCCCAGGGAGAAGAAGACCACCGGCCAGAGGAGGTTCACCCCCAGTTGGACGAAAAAGAGCCGCAGGCCCAGGGTCCGCTCCGGCGACCGCTCCGCCGTCCAGAGCCGCCCCGCCCCCGCCGCCATCAGGGCGTACAGCGCCGTCCACACCGCCGGGAACGCCCACCCCGGCGGGGAGAGCGGCGGCTGCCGGGCCGTGGCCTGAAAGAGGGCCACGGCGGCCCCGGTGCGCCACCCCACCAGCGCCCCCGCCCCCTCGGTCAACAGCAAAAGCCCCAGATAGACCTTCCCGTTTTTTCCCCTCACAAGGCGTCACCCCCGGCCATCCTATGCCCCGGCGGGAAAAATATGCCGCCGGGGGAAAGTTCCCTCTGTTCTTCCCCGGCCCCCTATGCTATAATAGTGGTGCCCGGCCCGCCGCCCGCGGCGGTCCGCGGCGATGTCGCAACCACCGATCCGCCCGCCGGGGAGAGAGGAGGTCCGCCCGTGGTGCCGCAAGACGCCCATCCCATCCTGGTCATCGGCCACAAGAACCCGGATACCGACTCCATCTGCGCCGCCATCGCCTACGCCAGGCTGAAGTCGGCCCTGGACGGCGCGCGGGTCTACCTCCCCTGCCGGGCGGGGCTGGTGAACCGGGAGACCGAGTTCGTGCTGGACTACTTCGGCGTGGAGCCCCCTCTGCTCTGCACCGACGTGAGCCCCCAACTGCGGGACGCCGACTACCGCCGGGAGCCGGGGGTGGCCCCCACCACGAGTCTGCGCCAGGCGTGGCACACCCTGCGGGACCGGGGGACCGACACCCTGTGCGTGGTGGACGGCGACCAGCGGCTCATGGGCCTGGTGACGGCGAAGGACCTGGCCGGGACCTACCTGGACCTGGCGGACGAGTGGGTCCTGGCCAGGGCCGGGGCGGAGTACCGCGGCGTCGCCGAGACGCTGGAGGCCCAGGTGGCCGCCGGGGACCTGGCCGGAAAGACAGTCCGGGGCCGCATCGTCATCGGCGTGGGCAGTCAGGAGCTGATGGACGCCTCCATCGCCGCCGGGGACGTGGTCATCCTGGCCAACCGGGCGGACGCCCAGCTGGCCGCCGTGGAGGCCGGGGCGGCGTGCGTGGTGGTGTGCGCCGGGGCCCAGGTCTCCGACGGGGCCCTCGCCGCGGCCCAGGCCAGGGACTGCCTCATCCTGCGCACCGCCCTGTCCCCCTATGTGGCAGGGCAGATGATCGTCCAGTCCGCCCCCATCCGCGCCTCCATGCGGACCCAGGGGCTGGTCTGCTTCACCCCCAACACCCCGGCGGAGACCGTCCGCAAGCGCACCGCCCCACTGCGCCACCGCTACTTCCCCGTGGTGGACGAGGAGGGCCGGTGCCTGGGCCTCCTCTCCCGGCGCAACCTGCTGAACCTGCGGAGCAAGCAGCTCATCCTGGTGGACCACAACGAGAAGTCCCAGGCGGTGGACGGCCTGGAGGAGGCGGAGGTGCTGGAGGTGGTGGACCACCACCGCCTTGGCGCGCTGGAGACGGCGGGGCCGGTCTACTTCCGCAACGTCCCTGTGGGCGCCACCTGCACCGTCATCTCCCAGCTCTATGACGAGCACGACCTGGTCCCCGACCGGGCCACGGCTGGGCTGATGCTCTCGGCCATCCTGTCCGACACCCTGCTCTTCCGCTCCCCCACCTGCACCGACGACGACCGCCGGGCCGCCCGGCGGCTGGTCCAGCTGGCGGGGGTGGAGGTGGAGCCCTTCGCCCAGGCCATGTTCGACCGGGGCGGCGACGTGACCGGCAAGTCCCCGGAGGAGATCCTGCGGGGGGACTACAAGATCTTCTCCAGCGGCCCGGCGCGCTTCGGCGTGGGCCACTGTAGCTTTATGACCGAGAAGAACCTGGACAGCGCCAGAGCCCTGCTGGCCCCCTATCTCTCCGCCGCCCTGGCCAAACAGCGGCTGGACTACGTCTTGTGTATGCTCACCTACATCCCCACCGCCACCACCACCCTCCTCATGGCCGGGGAGGGGGTCCAGGAGCTGGTCCGGCGGGCCTTCCACGTCCGGGTGGAGGGGGACGCGGCCACGCTCCCCGGCGTGGTCAGCCGGAAAAAACAGGTCATCCCCGCCCTGCTGGGCGCCATCCGGCAGCCCGCGGGGATCTGAACCATCGGGAGGTCTTTTGGATGAAACGGATCCTCCGCCGCGGCGCGGCGCTGCTACTGACCCTGGCCCTGCTGGCCCTGCCCGTCTCCGCCCTGACCCCGGAGCAGACCAGGGACATCCTCCGGGAGAACTATGTGGACCCGGTCCCGGAGGAGGTCCTGTCCCTGCCCACGGTGGACGAGATGGTGGCCGCCCTGCGCGACCCCTACTCCCAGCACCTCACCCCCCAGGAGTACCGGCAATTCATGGACACCATGGAGGACAGCACCCTGGTGGGCATCGGCATCTCCTATGCCGGCGAGCTCACCGCCCAGGACCCCTTTGAGCTGCTGGAGGTCCTGGAGGGCGGCCCCGCCCAGAGGGGCGGCCTCCTCCCCGGCGACGTGATCGTGGCGGTGGACCATGTGGACGTCCGGGGCATGGACCCTGAGGAGATCTCCCGGCGGATCCAGGGGGAGGAGGGCTCCAGCGTGGTCCTCACCTACCTCCGGGACGGCCAGACCGCCACGGTCACCCTGGTCCGGGAGACGGTGACCGTCCCGGCCACCACCGGCCGCCTGCTGGAGGGGGGCGTGTGCCTCATCCAGTGCACTACCTGGGGGGAGGAGACCCCGGGCTACTTCCACCAGATCATGGGCCAGTACGGCGCCCAGACCAAGTGCTGGCTCATCGACCTGCGGGACAACCTGGGCGGGGTGACCGACGCGGCCACCGACGTGGCCGGGCTCTTCTGTGGGGTGGGGAATATGCTCTCCCTGCGCTACCGCACCCAGGACCCTGAAAGCCCCGACGGCTACGCCTACCAGCTCTTCCCCTCCCGCTTCCGCGGCGCCACCGACAAGCCGGTGGTCATCCTGGTCAACGGCCAGAGCGCCTCCGCCTCCGAGTCCTTCACCGCCGCCCTGCGGGACTACGGCGCGGCGGTGGTGGTGGGGGAGCGGACCTACGGCAAGGGGGTGGCCCAGAGCCTCTGGGACCAGAGCTCCGCCCCCGACCTCTTCCCCGACGGGGACGCGCTGAAGCTCACCGTAGCCAGGGCCTACTCCCCCGCCGGCAACACCTGCGACTCCATCGGCATCCTGCCCGACTTCCCGGTCTACGGCCGCGCGGCGGAGTCGGTGGCCCTGGGCCTGGCCCAGACCGCCGCCTCCCTGCCCGAGGGGGAGAGCTGGCCGGTGCGGGTGGCCCAACTCCAGGAGGAGTTCATCGCAGAGTCCGCCTTCCCCGACACCGGGGACGACCCCTATCAGTGGGCCATCTCCGCCCTGGCCGCCTACGGCCTGGTGAACGGCAAGGGGGACGGC
>CANRBW010000099.1 GCA_947628975.1 uncultured Oscillospiraceae bacterium
GAGTATTTTCATGTGGTGGGAAAGAGTGGGCTGGGTGATATGCAGATCGTCCAGCAGGACACAGGCACATTTTTCACTACCTTGGAGCAGTTGCAGGATTTTAATTCGGTTCTCGTCGCAAAGCGCCTTGAATACCCCCGCCATCTGCTTCTCTTTTGTCTGCAAGCTCGTCACCTCCCATAGATGATTTTCAATCTATCTATATTATACACGACGCATTGACGTTTGTCAATGGGTGCGCTGTGATTTTTTCAAAAAAAAATAACCGGGCGTCCCCGGCACACATTTTACACCGCAAGCGAAAATTACACCGCAAAGGCGCACTTTTCAATTATTCCTCGGCTTTGTATCAAACTCTGCAAGATTATATCACAGATTTCATCGCCCTCTTTAATGTCTACCATGTCCACCATGCCTTTAACAATCTTTAAAGGCGTAAAATATTTCCCTGCATTTTCTTTTGTTTTTTCTTGCTTTGTAAAAGTCTCAAACAGTTTAGATTTAAAATCCCGGTTAATGTCAATAAATTTCCCATCGGAATCCTCGTACTCTTTGAAAAGTCGCATGACCTCGTGAAAAGTAGTCGCATCAGCGTTGTTACTTATATAATTACCGTCAGCATCTTTTTCAGCGTGAAATACAAAGCCATTAATAACCGAAGTTCTGTCTGGAGCTTCGGGAAACAGTTTGCTAATTTTTTCTCTCGGTTCATGGATATACCGATAAAGTACCTCAGCCTCAGTTCTTCCGGCTTCATCGTAAAGTTTCCAAATATAGTCGAAATTTTCCGTGGGTCCAAGAATATTGATGTCAGATAAATATTTGAATAAGAACAGCTCAACAAAAGTATATAAACTGTCCTTAGGCGTAGTGAATTTAATATTCTTTAGGAGGCCGCCAATTTTTTTGGCGAGGGTAGTAGGGTCAGAATACTTGATTGCTTGAAGTTGGTCGTTTGTAGTTGAAAGATCTATACTTAGGCGTTCTATAAGTTTTGCCGCCCTTCGCTCTTCAACCTTCGGTTGGATAGGAGTGACAATGCAACTCCCGTTTTCGTCCAAAATCTTATTTCCTGTTAGAGCGTTTACCCAAACAAACTTTGCTCCATCAGTAGCAACAAAAATTTTAACGCCAAGTTCTTTTGCGACACCAATCTCTTGATTAATAGCCGCCTTTATTTTTTTGTCCGTGTTGAATTCATCAGGTTTTTTGCACTCAATATATGCGACAACCTTCCTAGAGTTGTCAACAATAAGGACATCGGGCTTTTTCCCCTTGTGTTTTACGGCAGTCTTCACTTTATTGCAAACAATTCTTTTCCCCGCAATTAAATCCCCTATGGTAGTTGCACCAAGGCTTAAACACTCGTATTTGTCAAGTATTGTGACATTATTGCAGAATAAATCGTTTTGTATAGTCTGCTCTGACATTTCTTTTTCCCTCCTAATATTCTTTATCTTAGTTTTCTGTTATCTCTTTATAAATCCATGCTCTCGCTGTCCTCAGCGCCATAGGTATACTGTTCCTCCAGCACCCGGAACAGCACTTCCTGGTGATGGTTTACCACTTTATCCTTCCCGATCCACTCCAGCGTCGGCATGACGATCTCTCCCTGCCTCTATGATAAGTAGGGATATTTTATCATATTATGCCGGAAAGAACAAGGAGAAGGAACAGGCCACAAGTATTTTTTGTCAAAATATGCCTCAAATTGAGGCACATTTTCCAGGTCAGGCAAAATGGGGCTTGTATCCCCTTAACGTGGTCTTTATAATGAATACCAAAGGAGGAATTGTCTATAAGATGAGCGTTCAAATCATGGGTTACATCGTGCACCCGGTCAGAGAGTTTCACCCTAGCACAGTGTTATTTTCAAAGGGAATTGAGAGGATCACAGTCGCTATGCTCCAAGGCGCGCTGGGGCAAATGATTTCTATCATTTCCCAAAAAGAGCCTGCATTGGAGCGATATGCTGTCGCGTTGAAGGTACTACGGGCGGTCCAAACACGTTTGACCAACCAGCAGGTAAAACGGCCAAGTAAAGAAGACCTTAAGATTGCTTGTGAGGTTTTGAAGGAAGTGCAAAAAGAACACGCGGAGACCCAAATGCAGAGGAATAGAATCGATACCGCCGCGTCTTGGTGCATGATGTTCATCGAGTGTTTCGTCCGAGATTGAATTTCCAAAGGGTTGGATGATTTGTCTCCGGGAAAATTGTATGTTATAATTATTTTGGGCGGATTTCTGCTGTTTCCACCTACCGTCGGCACTTTCCTTGCCAAAATCGTACCAGAATCCATACCAGAATGAGCCTGAAAAACAGCGGAACAGGGCGGCACTCGATGGGAGGGTCGCCCTGCTCAAAGCATTGGAAATATATATTTTGTCCTTTTCTGTATCGCTGTGTTTTTGGCTCTGACTCCATGGCATTCAAGAGGTCAGCGGTTCGATCCCGCTTATCTCCACCAAACGAAAAGCAGGTATCCAACAGGATACCTGCTTTTTGTTTGACGAAATCCTCGAACCGCTGACCTCTTGCCTTATAAATCTGTCAGCGCCTCCGCTTATCCCCACCCAGGGAAGCCCTGAAGCCGTAACGGTTTCGGGGCTTTTTCCTTGGGCCGGGGTGGGGTAAAATCATGGGCGGGGCGGGCGGCTGACGGATTTTTTTGCGGCGGGCGATAGATTTGGCCGGTCCGCGTCGTTTTAGGGGCAAAGGAGGTGGGCGTGTGGACCAAGAGCGGGCAGAGCAGTTGGTGGCGCAATACACCGACACGCTGCTGCGGATCGGCTACACCTGGCTGGGGGACCTGGATGCCCGCAACACCCTAATGGGACACGATCTCAGACTGGTGGCGCATATCGTGAAGAAGTGTTACCCCAAAAGGAGACTTGGAGAGTAGAATGCGGGAGCGTGCAACTTTATCGGCCTCTCCCTTATGGCCAATGCTCCAGGAAAGATGTCAAGCAAATGGCCCCGCTCTGGAAATCCAGTGGACAAGCTTTCTTTGAAACGTATCACCGCAAAGTGCTGTGGCAATCGATCCGCAGTCGCTTTTGTCCTGAGGGTTTAAGTATCTTCGGGGTCCAGGCAGTAATCGACAAAGAGTTCAACTATTTGTCTGCCTTTTCTGGTCAGCTTTGATATTTTGTTGACAAGTACTTTATTATCAAGCTCCGTACTTTTGCCTGTCAAAATATAGTCGGAGCTGACTTGTAGGATCTGGCATAGATTGACAAGGTTTTCGATGCGGATAGACTTATTTCCTCTCTCAAGGTTAGAGACCATTTGAATGGAAACATTCATCATATTGGCAATCTGTTCTTGAGTATAACCCATTTGCTTCCTGCGCTGTTGAATTCTTTTGCCAATATCGATCAGTGCAACCTTTTCCATTCCCTCACCCCTGAAATTAACCTATATAAGTATATTATATGCATCTCCTGCTTAATTTTAAGCGCCTAAAGGTTGACTTTATACGCCTTTAGATGTATAATCATTGTCGGAGAAAGGAGGTGCAACGGCACAGATGGACTACATGAGCACAAAGGAGGCGGCAGCGCGATGGGGATATACGGAACAAACGATTTGCAAATGGTGTAGAAGCGGGTCTATTTCTGTGGAATTACGCCCGGAAAAGAAAGGAGGGCGATGGCAGATCCCCGCAGCGGCACAATGTCCAAAGTCTATAAAAACAACTGCATCCTAACCGCAAAGGATACCTTCAACTTGTGCACCGGGTCGTTTTGGCGCGTATTTCCTTAAGATGAAAAGCGAAGCCTTAAACCTACAACAGACGGACGATCAGTATGTGTAAACTATGCTTAACAGAAAGAAAACAGGAGGGAAAACCATGAAAAAATGGATTGCTTTGCTTTTGTCGCTTGTACTGGCTCTATCTTTATGTGCTTGTAACCACAAGGAATCTTCCGATGGCAGTTCATCTTCCACTGATTCTTCAAGCGACTCTACTTCCGAACGGAAAAAAGACACATTGACGTATGATGCAATCGAGGCACTCGTAGTCAATGCTCTATACCAAGAAATTGATTCGACATATACCACCGCCGATCCTGGCAGTTGCAGCTATGCCATCAATACAACAGAAACGAATGGGGATTTTACTTACGTATATGGCAGTGTCACTCTGTATGATAAATATGGAAGGGCGACTGGCGGGTGGAGCGATGGATCCGGCACCCCTTTCAGAAGTTTTACCATACAGATAAACGGCAGAACAGGACGAGTAACTTCTTGCAAGATCCAGTGAGAGACTGTCGCAAGATCTTATCACCCTCTCCATGAACGCCTTTACCCAGGCCACCGATGGACCTGCCCTGCGGCTACACGCCCCGGGCTCTGCGGATCGAGGATAGCGAGCGGGAAATGCAATCGGGCACAGCCAAAGGGACGGCTACTATGGCCGTCCCTTTTTCATCGGTGGTTACCTCCGCCTCCTGCCATAAGACACATTCTATGGCAAATCCCCCTCTATGGTCGAGATGACTTGGGTCGTGAGGGGGGGCATCCGGCTGGAGCGGGCGGAAGCGGCGACTGTGGCGGGGCCGGAAATTCAGTTGCTCCGCGAAACCGGCGACCCGATCCCCCTTCGGGCAGAGACCCTCCCCAGCGAACAGGCCGGCGCCATGGCCTTTTTCCCCGCGGATCGGAACGTCCTGATCGACCCCCGCCGACGTCACGGCCCTCCAGTTGGGCGACACCCGCGTCGACCTGCCATAGCCCCGCCGACCGGGCCCGCGCCGACTGCGTAAAAGCCCACCATCCGACGTGCGCCCTCCGCCGGGCGAACAGAACGCAAAAAAGCGCGGGGCCTTCCGGCCCCGCGCTTCGCGTTGGGTTTATCCTTCCTCGTTCGTCCCCTCTGCCGCTACGGTCTCGCAATACCGCGCCAGGACGGCGGCCAGCTCGGCACGGGTGGCGACGGCCTTGGGGGACAGGGTGGCGCCGGAGCCGGTGCCCCGGAGCACGCCGCTCCCGGCGGCCCACTGGAGGCCGGAAAAGGCCCAGTCCCCGATCTGGTCCACGTCCTGATAGCTCAGGATGTTGGTGTCCTCCCCCACGGAGACGTCCCGGCCCTGGGCGGCGGCGTACCGCCAGAGCATCACCGCCAGCTGCTCCCTGGTGATGGGGTCGTCGGGGCCGAAGCGCCCGTCGCCGTAGCCCACGGCCACGCCCGTCCCGTCGGCCCAGCGGACGGCTTGGGTATACCAGGCGTCCCCGCTGACGTCGGCGTAGGCCGGCTCGGCCTGGGATACCGGGCTGCCCGTCAGCCGCCAGAGGATGGTGACCACCGTGGCCCGGGTGGAGCCCTGGCCGGGAGCGAAGCGGTCGGCGTCCACCCCCACCATCAACCCCCGCCGGTAGACCTCCTCCACGCTGTCATAGAACCAGTCCCCGGGGGCCACGTCGGTGAAGGGCAACTCCTCGCTAGCACTCCCGCCCGCCTTCCGGAAGACGGCCTGGATGGTGTGGGCGGCGGCGACGTTTTCAAAGGTGTACGCCGTCACCGGCCCCACGCTGACCCCGTCCACCAGCACGTCCGCTATTTCGTAGCCCTCGTCGGGGCGGATGGCGTAGCTCTGGCTCTCGCCCCGCTCCACCCGGACCGCCCCGGCGGGGTCGATGGTCCCGCCCTCCCCCGCCGCGGCGGTGAGGACGTAGCGGGCGACAGTCCTGCCGGAGGAGGCCGCCCGGTACCCGATGGCGTAGGTGGAGAACTTGGAGGCGTAGATGGCGATCCAGCCGTTCTCCTGGTCGGCGAAGAAGGTCCCGTCCTCCGCCGCCGCCAGGTCGGGCCGGGCGGAGAGGGCGGTAAGGGCGGCGGCGGGGTCTGCGCCGTGCTTGCGGTAGACGGTGACGCTCCGCTTGCCGGTGAAGTCATAGGGCACCACGATCTCCAGCACCCGGACCCCGGTGTCGGTGATGGCCTGGGTGGGCTGGGCGTTCACCTGCTTCATGAGGGAGACGTCCAGGTAGAGCACGTCGTTTTTCTGCCCCGCCACCAGCCGGTCGATCTCCGC
>CANRBW010000100.1 GCA_947628975.1 uncultured Oscillospiraceae bacterium
GTCTCGTGCATGCCGCCCTCGGGGGTGTGGACGTTGTTGGCGAAGGAGAGGATGGTCTCGGCGTAGGAGTCGTTGTACTGCAGGGCCACCTCGGCGAAGGAGTCGTCCTTCATCCCCGACATATAGATCACGTCCTCGGTGAGGGCGGTCTTGGACCGGTTGAGCCAGGAGACGAACTCCCGGATCCCCCCGGCGTAACACATGGTGTGCTCCTTGGGGGGGAGGGGCTCCCCCTCCTGGTCGAGACGGGGCCGCTGGTCCCTGGTGGTGATGGACAGCCCCGCGTTCAAAAATGCCTCCTCCCGCATCCGGGTGTGGAGAGTCTCGTAGTCGTAGACGGTGTCCTCAAACATCTCCGGGTCCGGCTTGAAGACCACCTCGGTGCCGGTGTGGTCGGTCTCGCCCACCACCGTCATGGCCTGGGTGACCTCTCCCCGGGCAAACTTCATCTCGTAGATCTGCCCGTTCTTGTGGACCCGCACCTCCAGCCACTCCGACAGGGCGTTGACCACGCTGGCCCCCACCCCGTGGAGGCCGCCGGAGACCTTGTACCCGCCCCCGCCGAACTTGCCCCCGGCGTGGAGGATGGTGTAGACCACCTCCAGGGCGGGCTTGCCGGTCTGCTGCTGGATGTCCACCGGGATGCCCCGGCCGTTGTCGGTGACCTTGATGACGTCCCCCGGCAGGATGGTGACGGTGATCTCGGTGCAGTAGCCCGCCAGGGCCTCGTCGATGGCGTTGTCCACGATCTCGTAGACCAGGTGGTGGAGCCCAGAGGCGCTGGTGGAGCCGATGTACATCCCCGGGCGCTTCCGCACCGCCTCCAGCCCCTCCAGCACCTGGATCTCCGACGCGCCGTATTCATGCTCCACATGGGTGTTCTCCCGCGCGTCCAGGATCAGCCCCTCGTCCTTTTCCATGTCCGTAGCCATAGCTGACCTCCGAAAGTAATATCTGGTAAAGTATACCACAAATTTTCCCGGTTTGCAAACCCTTTCCGCCCCTCCGGCCCCGGCCCGCCGGGTCGGTCTCCGGACCGCTCCTCCCGGCCCCAGGTCCCTCGGCCCGATTCCGGAGAGGAGAAACCGCCCTGTTTATTCCAGACTGTTTTCCGCCAGACGGCGGCCCAGGGTGGCCGCGCGCACCGGGGAGAGGTAGTTGGCCCAGTCGCTGACCACCAGGGACGCGGGCAGGCCCCGGCCGATGTCGATCAGCTCCCCGGCCTCCTCCGCCCGCCGCAAAAACGCCTGGGTCCGGCGCGAGGCGGACACGTTGTCCAAATCGAACACGCCGATGATCTCCTCGAAGGGCAGCACCGTGCTGTATCCCAGATGCAAATACATCACGCCACCACCTGTCCGCCTCGGATGAGGAACTTTTTCGCCGTGGGGAACTCCCCCTCCTCGCAGGCGGTGATGAACACCTGCCCGCCCCGGATGTGTTCCAGCACGAACTCCCGGCGGTACTGGTCCAGCTCGGAGAGCACGTCGTCCAGCAGCAGCACCGGCCACTGGCCCGCGTCGGCGTAGAACACCTCTCTGGCCCCCAGCTTCAGGGCCAGGGCGGCGGTCCTGGCCTGGCCCTGGGAGGCGTACTCCTTGGCCGGGCGGCCGTCGATGGCCAGTTCCAGGTCGTCCTTGTGGGGCCCGGACAGGCACTGGTGAGCCTCCAGCTCCGCCTGCCGGTGGCTCTGCTGGTGCTCCAACAGGGCCTCGAAGATCTCCCGGCTCCCCGCCAGGGGATCGGCCACGGTGGACACCGTCTTGTAGCGCAGTTCCAGCCGCTCCCGGCCCCCGGCGCACTGGGCGTGGATGGCCGGGGCGGTCTCCCGGAGCCGCCGGACGAAGTGGGCCCGGTAGTGGATCAGCACCGCCCCCACCTGGGCCATCCGCAGGGAAAAGTCGTCCAGGGCGTCCAGCAGGTCGGGCCGCTGGGGGTAGTCCTTCAGGATGCGGGTCTTGTGCTCGTGGAGCCGCCGGTACTCCGCCAGGGCCAGGGCGTACCGCCCCCGGAGCTGACAGATGTGCTCGTCAAAAAACCGCCGGCGCTCCGCCGCCCCGGCCTTGACCAAAAACAGGTCCTCCGGGCAGAACAGTACCGCCCGCAGGCTGTCTGCCAGTTCCGCGCCGGCGCGGAGGCGCACCCCGTTGGCGAAGAGCTGTCTCCGCCCCGCCCTGGCCAGCCTGGCCTCCAGGGTCACCGCCCTGGTCCCGTTCCAGACCTGGGCGGTGAGGAAGCCGTGGTCCACCCCCAGGGTGATCAACTCCCGGTCATACCTGGCCCGGTGGGACCGGCCCGCCGACAGGTAGAACACCGCCTCCAACAGGTTGGTCTTCCCCTGGGCGTTGTCCCCGTAGAAGACGTTGACCCCCGGGGCGAAGGTCAGCTCCGCGTGGGGGTAGTTGCGCCAGAACTCCAGGGTCAGGGCGTCTAGCCGCATAGCTCCACGCTCTTTCCGTCAAACTCCACCCGGTCCCCCGGCCGGAGCTTTTTCCCCCGCATGGTACACACCTCTCCGTTGACCCGGACCGCCCCGGCCTGGACCGCCTCCTTGGCCTCCCCGCCGGTGGGGCAGAGCCCGGCGAACTTCAGCAGGGCGTCCAGCTTGATGAAGTCGGTGCGGATGCTCACCCGCTCCATCTCAGACCCCCGCCTTCAGCCGCACCGGCAGGACCAGGTAGAGGAAGCTCTCGTCCTCCCGGCTCTCCGGCAACACCACACAGGGGGAGACGGGGGTGTTCAGCTCCAGCCGCACCCGCTCGGTCGGGGCGAAGCGCAGCGCGTCGGAGAGATAGCGGTTGTCGAAGCCGATCTCCAGCCCCTGGCCGTCCCCTTCCACCGGACAGAGGTCGCTGGCGTCCCCGATGGCGGACTTGGTGGTGATGAACAGCTGGTTCTCCCGGAAGGTACAGCGCAGGGGGTTCTTCATCTTGTCGCTGAGGATCAGGCTCACCCGGTTGATGGAGGCCAGCAGGTCCCTGGTCTGGCCCACCACCGAAATCTTGTTCTCCTTGGGGATGGACTGGCGGTAGTTGAGGAATTCCCCCTCCAACCGCCGGCACACCACGATGGTGTCCCCGATGGAGAAGAGGATGTGGGCCGGGCCCTGGGTGATGGTCACCTCCTGGTCCGTCTCCCCGCAGATTTTCTCCACCTCGCCCAGGGCGAAGGCGGGGGCCACGAAGGAATAACTCCCGTTCCCCGGATTTTTCAGCAGTTTTTCCCGCCGCAGGGCCAGCCGGAACCCGTCCAGGCTCACCATGGTCAGGGTGTCCCCCTCCACCTCCATCAGCGAGCCGGTGTGGACCGGCCGGATGTCCTGGCTGGACACGGCGAAGATGGTCTGGCCGATCATGCTCTTCAAGTCGCTCTGGCGGAGGGAAAACTCGTTCTCCCCCTGGACCTCTGGCAATTCTGGGAACTCCTCGGGGTCGATGGCCTGGATGGTGTAGTGGCTGGCGCCGCAGTCGATCTTCACCGTCAGCCCCTGGGCGGCGATGGTGACCGGCTCGTCGGGCAGTTTGCGGACGATCTCGCCAAAGAGCCGGGCGGAGATGACCAAGGTCCCCTGCTCGTCGATCTTGGCCGGCACGGTGGTCTGGATGCCGGTGGACTCCAGATTATACCCCGTCAGCCGCAGCGCGCCCAGGGCCTCCACCAGGATCCCCTCCAGGGCGGGGATGGAGGTCTTGGGGGCCACCGCCCGGCCGGTGACGGTGATGGCCGTCTGCAACAGGGCCTTTTCGCAGGTAAAACGCATTTTTCTCACCTTGCCTTTCTCCCCGCCTCTTTTTCTTCAAAAAAAGAAGGGGATTTTTTAGAAATCAGAACCAGGGATGA
This sequence comes from uncultured Oscillospiraceae bacterium, assembly GCA_947628975.1. Classification (GTDB taxonomy): domain Bacteria; phylum Bacillota; class Clostridia; order Oscillospirales; family Oscillospiraceae; genus MGBC124762. The sequence continues at coordinate 3,841 of CANRBW010000100.1, forward strand.
GGAAACTGTCGTGTCTTTCCTCCAGCGCCCCCTCGGTCCTTGGAATTTCAACCCTTTTCTCCCTGTTTTGCCGTCCACGCCTCTCCCACATTTCGCCCGTCCTCTTTGTGGAGCTTTTGTGGACGTCCGCCCGCCTTCCACAGGTTTCCACGCCCTTCCACGTGGACCTCTGTGGATCTGTGGAAGTTCTCCCTCACTCGAACTTTCCGTTGATGGAGCTCTTCAGGTCCCGGATGATTTCCCCCAGGTCCGGGTCTGTCTTCAAAAGGGACTCCACCCGCTTGATGGAGGAGATGACGGTGGAGTAGTGGCGGTTATTGAAGATGGCGCCAATCTCCTGAAGGGCCAGCCCGGTCATGGACCGGATGAGGTACATGGCCACGTTTCTGGCCGCCGAGACGCTCTTGCTTTGGCCCTCCCCCCGGATCACCTCCGGGTCGATGTTGTAGAACTGGGCCACCTCGTTGATGATGAGGTCAGGGGAGGGGAGAAACTCGTTTTTCGTGGAGAGCATATCCCGCAGGGCCCGGATCACGTTGTCCACGTTGATCTGGGCGCCCTCCAGCTCGTGCATGGCCACCAGCTTGCTCACCGTGCCCTCGATTTGCCGGACGTTGGCGGTGATGTTCTCCGCCACATACTGGAGGACTGAGTCGGGGAGCTGTACCCCCCTGGCCACCGCCTTGTTTTTCACGATGGCCACCCTGGTCTCGTAGTCGGGGGGCTGGATGTCGGCGGCCAGGCCCCACTCGAACCGGGTCCGCAGCCGCTCCTCCAGCCGCAGCATCTCCTGGGGGGGCCGGTCGGAGGTGAAGACGATCTGCTTTTTCTGCTCGTGGAGGGTGTTGAAGGTGTGGAACAGCTCCTCCTCGCTGGCGTTCTTCCCCGCCACGAACTGCACGTCGTCCATCAAGAAGACGTCCACGTCCCGATACTTCTTCCGGAAGGCGTCCATGTACCGCTCCTGGGAGCGCAGGATCTCGATGAGCTCGTTGACGAAGGACTCGCTCTTGACGTACATCACCTTCCACTCCGGGTGGGCGTCGTGGACGGCGTGGGCGATGGCGTAGAGCAGATGGGTCTTGCCCAGGCCCGACGCGCCGTAGATGAACAGCGGGTTGTAGCTCAGCCCCGGATTCTCCGCCACCTTCCTGGCGGCGTTGTAGGCGAACCGGTTGGAGGCCCCCACCACGAAGGTCTGGAAGGTGTAGTCCTCCGTCCCCGGCAGGAAGGGCTGCTTCAACTCCCCGGACTGCCACCGCCTGGCGGTCTCCTCGTCCACCAGCCGCAGGGAGAACTCCTGGGAAAAGAGCTCCGACAGGGCCTTTTCCACGTCCTTCTTGTAGCGCTGTTCAATGATGTCCCGCTTGAACTCTTCCGGGGCGCAGAGGACCAGGGTGTTCTCCTCCACCGCCACGGCGTAGGCGTCGGAAAACCAGGTCCGTATGGTGGTGGAGGTCAACTGCTCCCCCAGCACCACCAGCGCTTTTTTCCATATCTCCCGCGCAGCGTTCACCGCCCCGTCCCCCTCCCGGATCACCACCGGATCGAATACCCCATTATACCACATCGCCTCCGAAAATACAACACCTTCACCCCCGCACCTTCACGCGGAAACAGACGGGATACGTCTGCTGTACGTCGCGTGGCTAGACGCTGTACATCTGCTGTATCATCACGGGCGGGCGGGCTTCAGGCTTCCAGCAACGATTCTGCGATAACCTTTCGTGGCTAGGCGGTGTTCTCTGCTGGACCTTGCAGGACTAGACGGTGTACGGTTGCTGTGCGTCGCAGGACTAGACGCTGTACATCTGCTGTATCTTGCAGGAATAGGCGCTGAAACTAGCTGTTCCTAGCAGGGGTGGGTGGGCTTCAGGCTTCCAGCAACAGTTCTGCGATAATCTTACAGGACTAAGCGGTGTACATCTGCTGTGCGTTGCAGGGCTAGGCGCTGTTCTCTGCTGTACCTTCCAGGGGTGGGCGGGCTTTTGGCTTCCAGCGCATTGCGTTTTGTCGTTTGCGCCATTTTGTCCGGACCGGACAAGAGGTCGCGCCTCCCCGGCGCGGGGGCCAAACCCATTTTCTTTTTCTTTGCGAAGAAAAAGAAAACGG
>CANRBW010000101.1 GCA_947628975.1 uncultured Oscillospiraceae bacterium
AGTAGCTGTCGTGGTCCAGGACCGACACCTCGTGGGGGCCGAACCGCTCCACCAGCCGCCGGGTCAGGGTGGTCTTGCCCGAGCCGGTCCCCCCGGCGATGCCCACCACCATCACGGAAAACGCGCCGCTCACACCGATCCCCTCCCCGCCGGTCCTGTTCTCCTCCTAGTATACAGCCAAAGGGGCAAAAAAGGCAAGAGGGGATGGGGAAATATCGAAAAAGGCTTGCGAATGGGACATTGAGATGGTATACTGGGTAAAAATGAGGAGAGAGCCCCCGCGGGGGAGATGGGGAGAGGAGAGGGTTTTGTGTTTTGCAGAAGATGCGGTACGTGGATGGAGCCGGAGAACCGGTTCTGCCCCGGCTGCGGCGCGCCCGCGGGCGCGGAGCCGACGGCCGGCGCCCCGGTCCCGGCGGTCGGCGCTCCCTTCCCGGCGGGGGAGACCCTGCTGAGCCAGCGGACCAGCCCCCTCTTTCTGGCGGCGCTGATCTGCCGGTCTGTGACGATGGCCCTCTCCCTGTTCTACCTGTTCTTCCTGCTGGTCGCCCTCGGCATGGCCAGCGGCTATATAGACGACCGGTACTTGAGCCGGTGGGAGGCGGAGATGCTGAGCGGTCTGGGCGTCGTCTTGGTTTTGTGCGTCCTGGGGACCGTGGCCATCGCCGGGGTGATCCTGACCGGCCTTTGGATGGTCTACGCCTCCGGCCGGAGCGTGGGCCGGGAGGCCGCGCTGGTCCAGGGCCTGAAGCTGGTCCGGGGCGGTCTGCTGGCCCAGATGATCTACATGTTCGTTGGCCTGGTCATCGCGGCCGGGGTCGGCCTGCTGATGGCGTTCGGCGGCGGGGCAGTGGCGCTGTTTTCCACCGGCGACAGTTATGACCACAACATGACCGTAGCCGTGGGCGGTGTGCTGCTCATCGTAGGACTGGTGGTGCTGCTGGTGACGGTGGCGGAGGGCGCGCTGATGGCGATCTTCTATGTCAAGGCCCGCCGGGCTGTGGGCTACGCCCTGGACGCCGCCCAGACCGGCCGGCTCACCGGCGTGCCCGCCTTGTACCTGGTGGTGATGTGCTTTGCCCTCGCCGGGTTTACCCTGCTGTCGCTGGGCTGGGTGGGCGGGACGGGCGGCGTCCTGGCCGTTGTCGCCGCTCTGGTGACGGTGGCGGACAGCGTCCTCTTCGGCGCTCTGGCGCTGCGGTGCCGCAACCTGGCGGCCCCGGCTGTCTGAGCGACCCCACGGTGGTCCCCGGCGGTCCGCCGCCGAGCCAATACAGCAAAAAGGAAAAGGAGAGAGTGCATCATGTTCTGTAAGAAATGTGGCAAGGAGGTCGCGGACGGGACGGAATTCTGCCCCTACTGCGGCACGGTGCTGACCGGGGGAGCCCCCGCCCGCCCCGCGGGAGGGCCGCTGGAGTCGGTCCGGGCCAATCCCCTGTTCTTCGCCGCCGTGATCTGTATGTCGGTGGTGGCCTTCTTCCAGCTCATCGGCCTGATCCAGGGCGGGGCCGGGATGGCGTCCTCCCTGGGCGCGCTGACCTCCCTGGGCATGAACGGGATCGCCAACACCATGGGGGCGGTGTACGTCCTGGTCGCCCTGGTGGAGCTGGCCATCGTGGGCGTGATCCTGGCCGGCCTGTGGATGACCTGGGCCTCCGGCCTGGACGCCGGGAAGGCCCCCCTGATGGCCAAGGGGCTGAAGCTGATCGGGGGCGGCCTGATGGCGAACCTCATCTACTCCGCCGTGGCGATCGGTCTGGCGCTCCTGGTCATCCTGCTGGGCATGATCGGCGTGGGCAGCATGGGCGGGTCCTATGACTTCCCGCTCCCGGAGGGCTTCCTGGGGGGTATGGTGCTGGTCTTTATCCTCCTCGCCGCCGTGCTGGTGCTGATGGTCTTCTTCTACCTCCACGCCATCAAGACCGTGAAGCAGGCCCAGGCCGCCGTGGAGACGGGCTATCTGGCCGAGCAGCCCTCCATGTTCCTGGTGGTGGTCACCTTTGTGGTGGCTGGGTGCACCCTGCTGCGGATGCTGTTCGGCGGCTTTGGCGGCGGGGCGGTGTCCGTCCTCAACGACCTGGCCAACATCGGCGCCTACGTCCTGTTCGGCCTGGTGATGCTCCAGATGCGGGGCGTGTCCCTGGGCTCCGGCACGAAGGGCGTGTGACCCAAGGCCCGCTGACGGGTCGAACTATGCAAAGAGCCCCCACGTCCCGAGGGACGTGGGGGCTCTTTGTGTACACAGGTCCGCCGCGCCGCCGGGTCAGGGGAGGACCGCCGGGGAGTGGCGCCACTCCTCCCCGCAGGGGAGGGGGTCCGGGGCGCACAGGCTGAACAGGTCGGTGAGGCGGGCCTCCAGGGCCAGGGCGTCCCGGTGGCGGGCGCTCTTGGTGAGGATGGGCAGGGGACAATGGCCCTTGAGGGCGGCCAGGTGGGCGGCCCCGGCCCCGGTCATGGCCAGCACCCGGAGATAGGTCGGGGCGGCGGGGCGGTCAGCGGGGGAGAGGCCCAGGAGGGCCCACAGGCACAGCCGCCGGATCCGGGCCAGGGTGAGCCGGCGGGTCCCGGCCCGGTCCAGCAGGGTGGGCAGGTCCGGGGCGGTCCGGGCGGCCCGCCACAGCCGCTGGGCCAGCCCGTCGGAGCCGCCGGGGAGGGCGGCCAGGGCCGGAACGTCCATCTGCCGCAGGGCGCAGAGGACGGCCCGCTCCAGCCGGGCGAGGTCGTAGACCGGCCCCTCCCAGGGCTGGGCCAGGTAGGGCCCGGCGGCCTCCGCCTCCCCGCCGCGCAGGAGCCGCCGCAGGGCGGAGGCGGAGGGACAGCCCGGCTCCAGGGGCCCGTCGTGCCGCCCGGAGCGGGGGATGGGCAGGGGGGCGATGTGGGGGGGCAGGGCCCGGAGGTACTCCACGGCCAGGTTGTTGTTGGGGCGGCGGACCAGCCCGGCGGCCTCCCCGGCCAGGGCGGCCAGGGCCCGCTCCCTGGCGGCGGGGTAGGAGAGGCCCCGGTCCAGGTGGGGCCGCAGGGCGGCGGCGAAGCCGGGGCTGTCCAGGGCGGCGGCCAGGGCGGTCAGGGCGGGGAGGTCGGGGGTCTCGCAGCCGAAGCTCAGGCGGTCCACCCCGGCGGCGTCCAGCAGGGAGACGGCGGCCCTGGCGAAGGTCTCCGCCGAGGAGAGGGCGAAGGGGGTGGGCAGCTCCACCACCAGGTCCGCCCCGCCCCGGCAGGCCCAGGCGGCGCGCCGCCACTTGTCGGTGACGGCGCAGTCCCCCCGCTGGACCCAGTTGCCGGACAGGCACACCACCACCACCGCCCCCGGCGCGGCCTGACGGGTGAGGGCCAGGTGGCGCAGATGGCCGGTGTGGAGAGGGTTGTATTCCGCCACGACGCCCACGGCGGCCATGCCATCCACCTCCCAAAAAAACACTTGCCCTGCGGGGGAAAAAGAGGTACAATATCCGGTAGCTATTATAATACACTCCCCGGTCCGCCGCAAGGGCGGGGAGGGGGAAAAAGGAGAGATGTTTTATGAAGATCCTGGTCATCAACGCGGGCAGCTCCTCCCTGAAGTATCAGCTCCTGGACGCCGAGAGCCACGACGTGCTGGCCAAGGGCCTGTGCGAGCGCATCGGCATCGACGGGCACCTGAAGCACACCCCCGGCAACGGCAAGGCGGTCTTTGACGAGGACGTGGCCATGCCCACCCACGCCGAGGGCATCCAGAAGGTGCTGGAGCTGCTGGTGTCCGCCGACCACGGCGTCATCGCCTCCACCGACGAGATCGGCGCGGTGGGCCACCGGGTGGTCCACGGGGGCGAGAAGTTCGCCGCCTCCACCCTGATCGACGACAGCGTCATCCAGGCCATCGAGGACTGCATCCCCCTGGCCCCCCTCCACAACCCCGCCAACATCACCGGCATCCAGGCCTGCCAGAAGGTCATGCCCGGCGTGCCCATGGTGGCCGTGTTCGACACCGCTTTCCACCAGACCATGCCCCCCAAGGCGTATGTCTACGCCCTGCCCTATGAGTACTACGAGAAGGACGCCGTCCGCCGCTATGGCTTCCACGGCACCTCTCACCGCTTCGTCACCGCCGAGGCCGCCAAGATGCTGGGCAAGCCCCTGGAGGAGCTGAAGCTGATCTCCTGCCACCTGGGCAACGGCTCCTCCATCGCCGCGGTGAAGAACGGCAAGTGCGTGGACACCACCATGGGTTTCACCCCCCTGGCCGGTCTGCCCATGGGCACCCGCTGTGGGGACGTGGACCCCGCCATCCTGGAGTATCTGATGAACAAGTACAGCCTCTCCATCGGGGAGATGCAGAACATCCTCAACAAGAAGTCCGGCGTGCTGGGCGTCTCCGGCGTCAGCTCCGACTTCCGGGACCTGGACGAGGCCGCCCAGGGCGGCAACCAGCGGGCGGCCCTGGCGCTGGAGGTCTTCCAGTACGCCGTGGCCAAGTACATCGGCTCCTACGCCGCCGCCATGGGCGGGGCGGACGCGGTGATCTTCACCGCCGGGGTGGGGGAGAACTCCGGCTCCACCCGCATGGGCGCGTGCAAGGACCTGGGCTTTATGGGCATCGCCATCGACCCTGAGCTGAACAAGAAGCGGGGCCAGGCCCTGGACATCTCCGCCCCCGGCGCCACGGTGCGCACCCTGGTCATCCCCACCAACGAGGAGCTGATGATCGCCATGGACACCGCCGCCATCGTCTCCGGCCAGGGGGCCTGAGCGGGCGGACAGACAGCGTTTTTCCGGGCGGAGACCGTTCGGTTTTCGCCCGGATCTTTTTTCACGGGAAGGGAGGCAGAGCGCGATGGACGCCAGACAGCCGGGCCGGGAGGACCAGAACAAACAGCCGGAGGAGACCATCATCCTCAACACCGGCCTGATCCAGATGGCCTTTGACAAGAAAAAGGAGAGCGAGGCCCTGGAGCTGCGGGAGCTCCAGGAGCGGGCCGACCTGAACGACGTGGCCGCCCAGCGGCAGCTGGGCCTCCGCTACGCCACCGGGGACGGGGTGGAGCGGGACATGGAGAAGGCGGTGGCCTACCTCACCCAGGCCGGGGAGGCCGGGGACCTTCAGGCCCAGGACGCCCTGGGCGGCTGCTACCGCCGCATGGCCGCCGACAGCGCCGACCCGGACCGCCGCCGGGAGCTCTACCAGCAGGCGGTGGAGATGTACCGCCAGGGGGCGGAGGCGGGCTTTCCCCCCTCCCAGTACAACCTGGGCCTGGCCTACGAAAACGCCGCCGGGGTGGAGCAGGACCTGGAGCGGGCGGCGGAGCTCTACCGCCAGGCCGGGGAGGCGGGCTATCCGCCCGGGGACTGCGCCCTGGCGGTGTGCTACCTCAACGGCAACGGGGTGGAGCGGGACCGCCGCCAGGCCCTGGAGCTGCTGGCCAAGTCCGCCCAGGCGGGCTACGCCAGGGCCCAGTGCATCCTGGGGGACTTCTTCATGAACGGCGACGGGGTGGACAAGGACGCCGGCCACGCCCTGGAGCTCTACCGGGAGGCCGCCAGGGAGGACTACGCCCCCGCGATCGAGAAGCTGGGGCTGTGCTACGAGAACGGCGACGGGGTGGAGCGGGACATGGCCGAGGCGGTGCGCTGTTACCGCCAGGCCAGCGAGATGGGCCACCCCCCCGCCACCTGCGACCTGGCCGTGTGCTACCTCAACGGCGCTGGGGTGGAGATGGACGAGGCCGAGGCGGTGCGTCTGCTGGAAGAGGCCGCGGCGGAGGAGCACCCCCGGTCGATGTGCATCCTGGGGGACTGTCTGCGCTGGGGCACCGGGACGGACAAGGACCCGGAGCGGGCCTTCCGGCTCTACCAGCAGGCGGCCCAGATGGGCTTCCTCCCCGGCATCCGCCAGATGGGCGTTTGCTACGAGGGAGGGGACGGCGTGGCCCGCGACCCGGCCAAGGCGGTGGAGCTCTACCGCCAGG
>CANRBW010000102.1 GCA_947628975.1 uncultured Oscillospiraceae bacterium
GGGCAGGACCCACCACGCCAGCAGTCCCCCCGCCGTCCACAGCCCCAGCCGCAGCCCCAGCCGCCCCCAAAGCCGCCTCCGCCGCATCGCCTCACCCCCGCCCTATCTTTCCCCCCGCGCCCCCCGCCATGCACCGCCCCGCGCGGGAAAGCGGCCGCCCGGCAAATGCCGGGCGGCCGCTTTCTGCGTACAGTTGCGGGTAGGGGCTTTTCTTCACGGTCTGCTGGCCGTGGTGGCCGGACAGCGCGGCGCCAGGCGGTGTACGGCTGCTGGAAGCCATAATCCCACCCACCCCTGGAAGGAACAGCAGATGACAGCGCCTATCTTCGCAAGAGACAGCAGATGTACAGCGCCTAGCCCTGCAACGCCCAGCAGCCGTACAGCGTTTAACCCTGTGACGTTCAGCAGATGTACACCGCCTAACCCCGCAAGGTTATCGCAGAATCGTTGCTGGAAGCCAAAAGCCCACCCACCCCTGGTAGGAACAGCAGAGCACAGCGTCTATCCTTGCAAGATACAGCAGATGTACACCGCCTAACCCCGCAAGGTTATCGCAGAGTCGTTGCTGGAAGCTGAAAGCCCACCCGCCCTTGTCAGAGACAGCTGACCTCAGCGCTTATCCTTGCAAGATACAGCAGATGTACACCGCCTAACCCCGCAAGGTTATCGCAGAGTCGTTGCTGGAAGCCATAATCCCACCCGCCCCTGCTTGAGACAGCAGAGAACAACGCCTATCTTCGCAAGATACAGCAGATGTACGCCGCTTAGTCCTGCAAGAGACAGCAGCCGTACCGCGCCTCGTCTCACTCCTCGTCCAGCTTCAGCACGGCCATGAAGGCCTCGGTGGGGAGCTGGACGGTGCCCAGGGTGCGCATCTTCTTCTTGCCTTCCTTCTGCTTTTCCAGCAGCTTCTTCTTCCGGGTGATGTCGCCGCCGTAGCACTTGGCCAGCACGTCCTTGCGCATGGCCCGCACCGTCTCCCGGGCGATGACCTTGCCCCCGATGGCGGCCTGGACGGGCACCTCGAAGAGCTGGCGGGGGATGTTGTCCCGGAGCTTTTCGCACATCCGCCGGGCGCGGGGGTACGCCTTGTCCTTGTGGGCGATAAAGCTCAGGGCGTCCACCTGGTCGCCGTTGAGGAGCAGGTCCACCTTCACAAGCTCGCTGGGCTTGTAGCACTCCAGCTCGTAGTCCAGGCTGGCGTAGCCCCGGGTCTTGGCCTTCAGCGCGTCGAAGAAGTCGTAGATGATCTCCCCCAGGGGCATGGAGTAGTGGATCTCCACCAGGTTGGTGTCCAGATACTGCATATCCTTGAACTCTCCCCGCCGCTCCTGACACATGGGCATGATGTTGCCCACATAGTCCGGCGGCGAGATGATGGAGACCTTGGCGTAGGGCTCCTCGGCCAGGGTGATCACGCCGGGGTCGGGGTAGTTGTGGGGGTTGTCCACCATCACCACGCCGCCGTCGGTCTTGGTGATGCGGTAGATGACGCTGGGCAGGGTGGTCACCAGGTCCAGGTCGAACTCCCGCTCCAGCCGTTCCTGGATGATCTCCATGTGGAGCATCCCCAAAAAGCCACAGCGGAAGCCGAAGCCCAAAGCGGCGGAGGACTCGGGCTCGAAGGACAGCGACGCGTCGTTGAGCTGGAGCTTCTCCAGGGCATCCCGCAGGTCGGGGTACTTGGAGCCGTCCTCGGTGTAGACCCCGCAGTAGACCATGGACTGGGCGGGGCGGTAGCCGGGCAGGGCCTGGTCGGCGGGGCGGTCCCGCTGGGTGATGGTGTCCCCCACGCGGGTGTCCTTCACGTTCTTGATGGAGGCGGTGAAGTACCCCACCTCCCCGGCGGTCAGCTGGTCGCAGGGCTCCATGCCCAGGGGCAGGAGGTGGCCGCACTCCAGCACCTCGTAGCTGGCGCCGGAGGCCATCAGCTTCACGGCCATGCCGGTGCGGATGGTCCCCTCCATCACCCGGAAGTAGACGATGACCCCCCGGTAGGGGTCGTACTGGCTGTCGAAGATCAGGGCCCTCAGCGGCGCCTTGGGGTCCCCCTGGGGGGCGGGGATGTTTTGCACGATGTCCTCCAGCACCGCGGGGATGTTGATCCCCAGCTTGGCGGAGATCTCCGGCGCGTCCTGGGCGGGCAGGCCGATCACGTCCTCGATCTCGTTCTTCACCCTGGCCGGGTCGGCGGCGGGGAGGTCGATCTTGTTGAGCACCGGGCGGATCTCCAGGTCGTGCTCCATGGCGAGGTAGGTGTTGGCCAACGTCTGGGCCTCGATGCCCTGGGCCGCGTCCACCACCAGCACCGCCCCCTCGCAGGCGGCCAGGGACCGGGAGACCTCGTAGTTGAAGTCCACATGGCCCGGGGTGTCGATGAGGTTGAGCTGGTAGGTCTCCCCGTCCCGCGCGGTGTATTGAAGCCGCACCGCCCTGGCCTTGATGGTGATGCCCCGCTCCCGCTCCAGGTCCATGTTGTCCAGCAGCTGGGCCTCCATCTCCCGCTGCTCCACCGCGTCGCAGGCCTCGATGAGCCGGTCGGACAGGGTGGACTTGCCGTGGTCGATGTGGGCGATGATGGAGAAATTGCGGATCTTGCTCTGGTCGATCATGGGGGTACCTCCTCTGGCAGATGGAGCGGCCGCAAGGCCGGCCGCGGCACATCTGCTGTTATTTTATCAGGCTGGACGGGGGATAGACGTCACGACTCTGCTGTATCTTGCAAGGCCAAGCGGCGAGGACTTGCGGTCGCTTGCGAAGATAGACGCCGTATGCGCTGGACGTTGCAGGACTAGGCGGTGTTCTCTGCTGAACTTTGCAAGACTAGGCGGTGTTCTCTGCTGAACTTTGCAAGACTAGGCGCTGTACGTCTTGCTGTGCGTCACAGGACTAGGCGCTGTCATCTGCTGTACCTTCCAGGGGTGGGTGGGATTATGGCTTCCAGCGCATCTACTTTTTGTCGCTTCGATCATTTTGTCCGAACCGGGCAAAGGTCGCGCCTCCCCGGCGCGGGGGCCAAACCCATTTTCTTTTTCTTTGCGAAGAAAAAGAAAACGGTTTTGGATGCCAAAAGAAAAAGAAGGGGGCTTGGACTCGTTCCCGCCTACGCTAACAGCTCGGCGGCCCGGAGGACAGGACTGCGCCAGCAGGATGCCGCCCCCCGGCGGCACAATGTGGGACGGTGTCTCACGCACTACTCTTTTAACACTCGCCGCGGCCGCCTCTGGGGCGTTTGGGCGGGAGGACGGAAGACCCGGCGAGGGCCCGCACCGTTCTGTGGCTGCTCTTCCGCGCTTTTTCCAGTCGACTGCTCGCCACAGACCGGGACCGCCGCCGCTGGCAGCATGGCGTATGTGGAAGACGAACACCCCCCGTGCGGTACGGTTCCAGTCGATCCATGTCCTCACCGCCCGGCACATTGTCCGCTCTCAGCAACTCCACATCCGGGGGGTCATATATTGTTGGCCTTTGACGAATTTTATTCTTTATAGCAACCAGGACGCAATAAAATATGTAAAGAATGGCGGAAAGAATAAAAATCATTCCGAACTCAGCCACGGACATTCGCCACTCTCCTCTTTCACACTTAGTCTCCCCATATCCAGTCAAAAAACATCATTTCCTCGATGTTATACGGCCTTTCCCGCTGTGCCCGTTTTATCTTCCGATACGTCCCACGTCCACTGTCACTGCGCGCTTCCGCATGACCGTTTTCTTGCCGAACGGGTTCGCTTCTCCACCGGGACGAAAATTTTTATTCTGTGTTTCATTTTTCAAAACCTCGGACTCGCATTAAACGCCATTACAAGTTTCGGACCCTGTATATTGTCCGCTGCCTTTGCTCATAAGATCATCTTCCCGCTCGAAGTAAACCGTGTGACCAACCTTTTGCGCGGTAACGCAAAAAGAAGAAGCCTCTTTTATGCCTGAGGACCCAACACAGTCTCGTTCCTGATGTCGTTTCCCTCTATGGTCATCATTTTCGGAGAACAGTTTTTGAAATCATTTACGCCCCAAATGCTCTTTGTTCATAACAGTTGTCCCTTCCCTCTCTCCATGTCATCCGTCGGGTCAATCCTTATTGGGTATTCCGGCTCCGGGGCCGCCGCCATGGGCAGCGGCGCCAGCCGCGCCACCAGGACAAGCGCCACCGGCGCGCTGCCGAGCCGTTCCCGCCAACCTCTCATATCCGGGCCCTCCCGCCATACTGCGCGCCGCCCCCGGCGGCCCCGGGTAAGTTCGACCCCATTATACACCACATCCGCCTCCAACGCAATCACCCCCGCCCGCGATAGATACAGCAGAGAATGCCGCCTAGCCCTGCAAAGTCCAGCAGAGAACAGCGCCTAGTCTTGCAAGAGTCAGCAGACGCGCAGCGCCTAGTCCTGTAAGATACAGCAGACGTACTGCGACCAGCCCTGCAAGGTCGCTGCGGAGGCGTTGTCGGGCGCTGAAAGGGTGGTGGGGATTTGTTGACATTCCGGCGGGGGAGTGCTATAATCCACTGGACATAAGGAGGGAGATCCCTATGGCTGAGGAAAACCTGTATACCTTTGAAAATGAGGCGTATCGCCGGACCTATTGGCACACCTGCTCCCACATCATGGCCCAGGCGGTGAAGCGCCTCTGGCCGGAGGTGAAGCTGGCCATCGGCCCGGCCATCGACGAGGGCTGGTACTACGACATGGACGCCCCCTTCGCCTTCACCCCCGAGCACCTGGAGCAGATCGAGGCGGAGATGCGGAAGATCTGCAAGGAGAAGCTGCCCCTGGAGCGGTTCGAGCTGCCCAGGGACGAGGCGCTGGGGCTGATGGAGGACAAGGGCGAGCCCTACAAGGTGGAGCTCATCCACGACCTCCCGGAGGGAGAGGTCATCTCCTTCTACAAGCAGGGGGAGTTCACCGACCTCTGCGCCGGGCCCCATCTGGACTCCACCGGCCGGGTGAAGGGCAACGCCCTGAAACTCACCGCCTGCAACGCCGCCTATTGGCGGGGGGACTCCAACCGCCAGACCCTCCAGCGCATCTACGGCGTGGCCTTCCCCAAGAAGGAGGAGCTGGACGCCTACCTGGAGCGCATCGAGGAGGCCAAGCGCCGGGACCACCGGAAGCTGGGCAAGGAGCTGGGCCTGTTTATGCTCCGGGACGAGGGCCCCGGCTTCCCCTTCTTCCTGCCCAAGGGGATGGTGCTGCGCAACACCCTGCTGGACTACTGGCACCGGGTCCACAAGAAGTACGGCTACCAGGAGATCTCCACCCCCATCATGCTCAACCGCCAGCTGTGGGAGCGCTCCGGCCACTGGGACCACTACAAGAACAATATGTACACCACCGTCATCGACGACACCGACTTCGCCGTCAAGCCCATGAATTGCCCCGGCGGGATGCTGGTCTATCAGAGCGAGCCCCACTCCTACCGGGAGCTGCCCCTGCGGATGGCCGAGCTGGGCCTGGTCCACCGCCACGAGCTCTCCGGCGCGCTCCACGGCCTGTTCCGGGTGCGCTGTTTCACCCAGGACGACGCCCACGTCTTTATGACCCGGGACCAGATGAAGGACGTGATCCAGGAGACGGTGCGGCTCTTTGACGAGGTGTACTCCACCTTCGGCCTGAGCTACACCATCGAGCTGTCCACCATGCCGGAGGACCACATCGGCACGGTGGAGGAGTGGGAGCGCAACCAGGACATCCTGAAGGCCGCCATCACCGACATGGGCAAGGACTTCGTGGTCAACGAGGGGGACGGCGCCTTCTACGGCCCCAAGCTGGACTTCCACCTGGCCGACTCCCTGGGCCGGACCTGGCAGTGCGGCACCATCCAGCTGGACAGCCAGCTGCCCGAGCGGTTCGAGCTGGAGTACACCGGCGAGGACGGCCAGAAGCACCGCCCCGTGATGATCCACCGCGTCGTGCT
>CANRBW010000103.1 GCA_947628975.1 uncultured Oscillospiraceae bacterium
CCAGAAGGGTCCGGTGAAGCGGCGACTGGAGGATATGGGCCTGACGCCGGGGGTGGAGGTCACCCTGCGGAAGGTGGCCCCCTTCGGCGACCCGCTGGAGCTGACCCTGCGGGGCTACGAGCTGTCCCTGCGCAAGGAGGACGCCCGGTACATCACCCTGTGTCCCCCCGGACAGGTCCCCCAGCGGCCCCAGGGCCGCCGCCAGGGCATGGTCCAGCCCATCCCGGACGACGAGACCCTGCGCCGCATGGCCCTGGCCCACCAGCACGAGCGCACCCAGCACCGCCAGAACGCCGACCCGGAGGCCCACGAGGTCCGGGAGATGAAGCTGGCCCTGGTGGGCAACCCCAACTGCGGCAAGACCACCCTGTTCAACGCCCTCACCGGGGCCAACCAGTATGTGGGCAACTGGCCGGGGGTGACGGTGGAGAAAAAAGAGGGGCTGGCCACGGTGGACGGCCGGACGGTGACCATCGTGGACCTGCCGGGGATCTACTCCCTCTCCCCCTACTCCATGGAGGAGATCGTGGCCCGCAACTTCATCGTGGAGGAGCGGCCCGACGCCATCATCAACATCGTGGACGCCACCAATCTGGAGCGCAACCTCTACCTGACCGTCCAGCTTCTGGAGCTGGAGCGGCCCATGGTGGTTGCCCTGAACTTCATGGACGAGGTGGAAAAGCACGGGGACAAGATCGACCTCCGCCGCCTCAGCCAGGCTCTGGGGGTGCCGGTGGTGCCCATCACCGCCCGCTCGGGGCAGAATGTGGACGAGCTCCTCCGCCGGGCCCACCAGGCGGTCCACGCCGCCTTCACCCTGGAGCCCGACGACCTCTACGACGACTTCACCCACCAGATCCACCACCAGGTGGGGGAGCTGATCCACGACCGGGCCTACGCCGCCCACCTGCCCGCCCACTGGACCGCCATCAAGCTGCTGGAGGGGGACGAGCGGGTGGAGCAGGCCCTGGGCATGGACGACGAGCTGCGCTGGAAGCTGTCCCACATCGTTCAGGAGTACGAGAGCGCCTATCCCCTGGGGGACCGGGAGACTCTGGTGGCGGACAGCCGCTACCGCTTCATCAGCCAGGTGACCACCGTGGCGGTGAAGAAGGGCCGCCGGAGCGACGCCATGACCCCCTCGGACAAGATCGACTCCGTGGTCACCCACCGGTTCCTGGCGGTGCCCATCTTCCTTTTGACCATGCTGGCCATCTTCGCGGTCACCTTCGGCCCGGTGGGCTCCTTCCTCTCCGACGGGGTGGAGGCCCTGCTGGGCGACGTGCTCGCCCCCTGGGTCCAGGCCCTTCTGGAGGGGGCCGGGGCCGCCCCGTGGCTAGTGAGCCTGGTGGTGGACGGGATGATCGGCGGCGTGGGCGGGGTGCTGACCTTCCTGCCCCAGATCGCCCTGCTCTTCCTCTTCCTGTCCATCCTGGAGGACTCCGGCTACATGGCCAGGGCCGCCTTCATCATGGACCGGCTCCTGCGGCGCTTCGGCCTGTCGGGAAAGGCGTTCATCCCCATGCTCATGGGCTTTGGCTGTACCGTCCCCGCCCTGATGGGCGCCCGGACCATGGAGCAGGAGAAGGACCGGCGGATGACCATGCTCCTGGTCCCCTTCATGTCCTGCTCCGCCCGGCTGCCGGTGTACGGCCTTCTCTCGGCGGCCTTCTTCCCCCGGTACGCGGGGGTGGTGGTCTTCTCCCTCTACCTGCTGGGTCTGCTGTGCGCCATCCTCTCCGGCGTCTTTTTCAAGCGGGTGGTCTTCCGGGGCGAGCCGGCGGCCTTTTTGCTCGAGCTCCCCCCCTACCGGCTGCCCACGCTGAGAAACTGCGCCTCCCACGTCTGGGAAAAGGTCCGGGGCTTTCTGGTCAAGGCGGGGACCCTGATTTTGTCCATGAGCATCGTGCTCTGGTTCCTCCAGTCCTTCGGCCCCGGCCTTCAGATGGTGGAGGCCGCCGACCAGAGCTACCTGGGCCGGTTCGGCGCCCTCATCGCCCCGGTGCTGACCCCCCTGGGCTTCGGCGTGTGGCAGGCGGCGGTGGCCCTGCTTACCGGTCTGGTGGCCAAGGAGGCGGTGGTCTCCACCCTCAGCCTGCTCTACGGCTTCTCCATCGGCGCGGCGGGGACCACCGTGGTCGCCGCCCTGTCCGGCACCTTCGCCTCCCCGGTGGCGGCCTACGCCTTCCTGGTCTTCGTCCTGCTCTACATCCCCTGCGTGGCCGCCATGTCCACCATGTACCGGGAGATGAACAGCGTGAAGTGGACCCTCTTCTCCGCCGCCTGGCAGGTGGGCTGCGCCTACCTGGTGAGCCTGCTGGTCTATCAGCTGGGCAGCCTGCTCCTCTGACCCACTCGTTTGCGCGCACAAAGTGCCGCGGAACAACGCCCCGGAGGGATAACTCACTCACGTTGCGTTACTGCGCACAAAAAACATCCCAGGGCCCGGACACGGCACCGTGGAAGCAATCAGGTGGGTATCCCACTTACGTTGTATCCCTCCGCACAAAAACGTCCCGGTGCCAAAACACGGCGCCGTGGAAGCAATCAGGTGGGTATCCCACTTACGTTGTATACCTCCGCACAAAAAACGTCCCAGGGCCCGGACACGGCACCGTGGAAGCAACCAGGTGGGTATCCCACTTACGTTGTATACCTCCGCACAAAAACGCCTCCGGCGGCGGGCCGGAGGCGTTTTTGTGTATGTGCGGAGAGCGTATCTGTTCCTGCGGGGCCCGGTGCGGGGCTCAGCGGCCCAGGGTGCGGCTGACCGACAGGCCGAAGGCGTCGGGCCCGGTGTGGCAGATCACCGAAAAGCTCAGGGGCTCATAGTGGAGGCTCATGTCGGGCAAGGCCGCGCGGATCTGCTCCACCCACGCCTCCGCCTCGGCCGGGTCCCGGAAACTGCTGGCCACCCCCACCGTCAGCTCGAAGCCCTTGGCGCGCATCGCCTGGGCGGCCTCCACGGCGCACTCCACCGCCCGCTTCCGGCAGTTGGCCACCCCCCGGATCTTGGCGATGGCGTCAAACCGCTCCCCGTCGCACTTCAGCAGGGGCTTGATGTTCAGCACCGCCCCCAACGCGGCGGTGGCGGCGGTACAGCGGCCGTTTTTCTTGAAGTATTTCAGGGTGTCCACCCCCAGGTAGATCACCGAGTCCATCCCACCGGCCTCCAGCTCCCGCCGGGCCGCGGCGGCGTCCATCCCCGCCCCGACCAGGGCCACGGCGTCCAGCACCGCGTCGTACTGGGAGACGGAGACCCGGTGGTCGTCCACCACCTGGACCCGGCCGTCAAACCCGGCGGCCAGGCCCTGGGCGGTGGCGCAGGAGGCGCTGAGCCCGCTGGACATGGGGAGGTGGAGGATCTCGTCATACCCCTGGGCCAAAATGTCGTTCCACAGGGCCTCCACCGCCGCCGGAGAGGGCTGGGAGGTGCTGGCGTCCGCCCCCTCGTCCAGGCGCTGATAGAACTCCTCGTGGGTCAGGTCCACGCCCTCGTAGTACTCCTTGCCGTCCAAAATCACCGGCATGGGCAGGACGAAAACGCCCAGTTCCCGACCGCGCTCGGGGAAGATGCCGCTGTTGCTGTCTGTTACGATCGCTGTCTTCATGCTCTTGTCCTTTCCTTCCGGCCCCGGTTGGGCCGCGTCTATTATAGCCCGGATTCCTCCACACCGCAAGCCCTTATGGGTACTTTTCCCTATTTTCTACGACTGTCGCGCATCTCAGCCCCGTCCGCCCCGCTTGCCCCCGGACCGGGGCCGGGCGTTGGGCTTGGGCTTCGCCTTGGCCCACCCCGCCTTTCGTCTGGGCCCCTTCGACGTGGGCGCAGCGGACTGCACAGGGGTCTTGGGCCCCCCGCGTCTGGGCCCCTTCGATGTGGGTGCAACAGACTGCACAGGTGTCTTGGCCCCTCCGCGCTGGGTCCCCTTCGGGGTGGGCGCAACGGGCTGCGCGGGGGGCTTGGCCCCCCGGCCCTTCTTTCCGGCGGGGCGGTCGCTCCGCCCCGCCGGCGGGCGGCCCTGGGGCCGGTCGGGGCGCAGGAGGCACTCCCTGCCGTAGCCGATCAGGTCCTCCCGGCCGGTCAGGCGCAGGGCCTCCAGCACCAGGGGCCGCTTTTCCGGGCGCTTCCACTGCATCAGGGCCCGCTGCATGGCCTTTTCGTGGGAGGTCTTGGGCACGAACACCGGCTCCATGGTCCGGGGGTCCAGGCCGGTGTAGTACATACAGGTAGAGAGGGTCCCCGGCGTGGGGTAGAAGTCCTGGACCTGCTCGGGCTGGCGGCCGGAACGGTTGAGCCAGCAGGCCAGCTCCACTGCGTCGGCCAGGGTACAGCCGGGGTGGGAGGACATGAGGTAGGGCACCAGGTACTGCTCCTTGCCGCGGGCCTTGTTCAGCGCGTCGTACTTCTGGCGGAATTTTTCGTAGACGGCGATGTGGGGCTTGCCCATGTAGTCCAGCACCCGGTCCACGCAGTGTTCCGGGGCCACCTTCAGCTGGCCGGAGACGTGGTGCTCCACCAGCTCCCGCAAAAAGGCCCCGGACTTGTCCTGAAGGAGGTAGTCGAAGCGGATGCCGGAGCGGATGAAGACCTTTTTGACCCCCGGCAGGGCCCGTAGCTTACGCAGAAGGGCCAGATAGTCGCTGTGGTCGGCGTCCAGGTTGGGACAGGGCGTGGGGGCCAGACACGCCCGGCTTTTGCACAGCCCCGCCTCGCGCTGTTTTTGGCAGGCGGGGCGGCGGAAGTTGGCGGTGGGGCCGCCCACATCGTGGAGGTAGCCCTTGAAGCCGGGGTGGGCGATGAGCGCTTTGGCCTCCCGCAGGACGCTCTCGTGGCTCCGGGAGGTGACCATCCGCCCCTGGTGGAAGGCCAGGGAACAGAAGTTGCACGCCCCAAAGCACCCCCGGTTGTGGCAGATGGAGAAGCGCACCTCCTCGATGGCGGGCACGCCGCCCATGTCGTCATACATGGGGTGGGGCTCCCGGACGTAGGGCAGCTCCGCCACCCGGTCCAGCTCCGCCGTGGTCAGGGGCATGGCGGGGGGATTGACCACCAGGATCCGGTCCCCGTGGGGCTGGAGGATGGCCCGGCCCACCACCGGGTCGTGCTCCCGGTACTGGGCCATGTTGGCCTGGGCGTAGGCCCGCTTGTCGGCGGTCACCTCCTCAAAGGAGGCGCAGAAGACCTTGGGGTAGGCGCACTCCTCCGGGTCGCGGGTCAGAAAGGCGGTGCCCCGGACGTCGTGGAGCCGGTCCACCGGCTCGCCGCCGCGCAAACGCTGGGCGATCTCCAGGGTGGCCCGCTCCCCCATGCCGTAGGTGAGCAGGTCCGCCCCGCTGTCCAGCAGGATGGAGCGGCGGACCTTGTCCTCCCAGTAGTCGTAGTGGGCGAAGCGGCGCAGGGACGCCTCCAGCCCGCCGATGACCACCGGCAGGTCCCCAAAGGCCCGGCGGGCCAGGTTGGCGTAGACGATGGTGGCCCGGTCCGGCCGCAGCCCCACGCGATTTCCCGGGGAATAGGCGTCCTTGCTCCGGGGGCGGCGGGCCACGGTGTAGCGGGCCACCATGGAGTCCAGGTTCCCCGCCGACAGCATCACCCCCAGCCGGGGCCGGCCGTAGGCGGTGAGGGAGGCGGGGCTGTGCCAGTCGGGCTGGGCGCAGATACACACCCGAAACCCCTCCGCCTCCAACAGCCGGGCGATGATGGTCGGGCCGAAGGAGGGGTGGTCCACATAGGCGTCCCCGGTGATGACCAGAAAGTCGTAGTCCTCCCAGCCCCGGTCCTCCATGTCCCGGCGGGACACGGGCAAAAAGTCACTGCTCTTCCAGTCCAATGCGCTTCTCCAACAGGTCCAGGGGGACGCGGCTGCCCGCCGCCTCCCCGATCTTGTGAAAGC
>CANRBW010000104.1 GCA_947628975.1 uncultured Oscillospiraceae bacterium
CCCCGCCGTCAGGCCGGGCCCCGTGGGGGTAGAAGAAGATGGAGGTCTCTCCCACCAGACTGCCCACCTCGTCCAGCCAACGCTGGGTGTCCTCCTGGGTCTTCTCCAGGGAGCGGTTGGTGAGGTTCACATGGCCCCAGGTGTGGGAGCCGAAGGTCCAGCCCGTCTCCCGGAGCCGCCGGATGATGGGCCGCACCGCCGCCCGCTCCCGCAGACGCTGGAGCTCCCAGACCACCTGCTCGTTTCCGGACAGGGTGTGGTCGGTTTGGGTGCGGTAGCCCAGGATGCCCTGGTAGCCGGTGAGGGAGAGACAGCCCTTGGCCCCGAAGGGGGAGAAGTCGGGGTGCTGACGGACGAACTTGTCCAGGATGGTGATGGCGTCCAGGTCCTGGGTGAGGAAGGTCTCCTGGGTGTAGGGGTCGGTGCACTGGGCCCAGATCTCCCCGTCCTCCCCCAGGACCAGTTTGGAGGTGAAGCCCTGCTCCAGCATATAGTCGTAGTAGTTGGTGTCGTCATAGGAGAGGATCAGGGGCTTTTTGCCCGCGGGGACGGCCAGGACCTGGCGCTCCATCCGGGCGGTGCCGTCGGGGTCGGTCACCTCTTTCCACACCTGGTTGATGTCCACCAGCACATAGCCGTTGTCGTAGATGCTCTGGAGGATCTTGTTGTACTCGTCCACCGTCACCATCCAGTCGTCCAGGCCCTCCCGCTGGCTCTGGGAGGCGGGGCAGTCGTGGAAGGCCCACTGGGGGTAGGCGATGACCGGGTGGAAGAAGAGGTGCTCCACCACCTGGTTGGTCCCCCAGGCCACATAGCCCTCTGGGATGGGGTCGGGCTCCGCCGGGTCGGCGGTAGTCTCCGCGCCGGAGCCGTCCTCCGGGGCGGGGCTGTCGGGGAGCTGCGGGGTGGGGGTGGCGGTGGGGGTCAGGGTGGCCTCCGGCGGCTGGGCATCCCCGGCGGCGGCCAGGATCTGGGAGCGGCCGATCCCCTCCGGCCCGCCGCCGCAGGCGGTGAGGAGCAGGACCGGCAGACAAAGCAAGGCCAGCAGGCGGATCAGCGGTCCGCGGGACATGGCGGATCCCTCCTTCAACGTCGAATTCTGTCCCCTCCATTATACAGGAAAGGGGCGGACAATGCAACGCGGGGCGTAAAAAAACTCCGAACGCCGGTATGTGACGTTCGGAGTTGGAACTATGTTCCCCGGGCCTTCAGTCGGTGACGTAGGGCAGCAGGGCGATCTGGCGGGCCTGCTTGATGGCCACGGTCAGCTGGCGCTGGTGCATGGCGCAGGTGCCGGTGGTGCGGCGGGGGAGGATCTTGGAGCGCTCGGAGATGAACTTCTTCAGCCGGGCGGCGTCCTTGTAGTCGATGTGCTCGATCTTATCCACGCAGAAGGTACAGACCTTGCGGCGCTTGCGCCCGCGGGGGCGCTGTTCCCGTTGTTCCATAGCCATGGTGATAACTCCTTTCGCGGCCCGGTCCGGCCGGGCACAGTAAATTCGTTGGGTCAGAAGGGCAGCTCGCCGTCGTCGTCGTCCAGCTCGGTGAACTGGTCCTTGTCGGTGGCGGGAGCGTCATAGGCGCTCTGCTGGGGGGCGGAGTACCCGCCACGGGGGGGATAGCCGCCGCTCCGGGGCTGGGAATCATAGCCGCCGCGCTGTTCGTAGCCGCCGCGCTGCTCGAAGCCGCCGCCGTCGCCATCCCGGCGGGAGTCGCCGAAGTAGATGTTGTCGGCCACCACCTCGGTGGCGCTGCGGCGGTTGCCGTCCCGGTCGGTGTAGGGGCGGATCTGAAGCCGGCCCTCCACCACCGCCATGCGGCCCTTGGAGAAGTACCGGGAGACGAACTCGGCGGTGTTGCGCCAGGCCACGATGGTGATGAAGTCGGCCTCCCGCTCGCCGGTCTCCTTGTTCTTGCGGTCCCGGTCCACGGCGATGCGGAAGGTGGCCACCGGCAGGCCGGCGGCGGTCTGCTTCAGCTCCGGGTCCGCCACCAGACGGCCCATCAAAAGAATCCTGTTGAGCATGGCGCCTCTCCTTACTTCCCGTCGTTGCAGACGATGATGGACCGCATGACGCTGTCGTTGATGCGCAACTGACGGTCCAGCTCGGCGGGCAGGTCGGGGGTCGCGGTGAAGGTCATCAGGACGTAGTACCCCTCGGTCAGGTCGTTGATGGGATAGGCCAGATGGCGCTTGCCCCACTCGTTGACCTCCCCCAGGGTGCCCTTGCTCTCTACCAGAGCCTTGAACCTCTCCACCAGGGCGGCGGTGGCCTCCTCGGTCAGGTTGGGATCGAGGATGTACACCACCTCATAGTTGCCGTTGATCTTTGCCATGTTTTCGTGCACCTCCCTATGGTCTGATGGCCTCCGGTCAGGCCGGAGGCAAGGAATGGGCTCGCCCATAAAGGCAAGCCCTATTATTATACCGAAATTTTCCCGCTTGTCAAGCCTTTGCCCGGAGATTTCCCCTGTTTTTTCCGGCAAACGCCGGTTTCGGCCCAAACCTTGCAAAGATGGACAAGGTGTGGTAAAATACACTTGACTGGTTTCCACACCCAGTCCAACCGCCGGAGAGAGGGCCGCCGGTCACGCCGCGCTTCGTGACCGGACAGGGACCTCCGGCGCTGTGCCAGGCGCGGGCACTCTAAACAAAAAATGGAGGTACGTTGTCATGCGAAAGTTCACCGTCCGGGACCTGACCCTGGCGGCCATGGTGGCCGCGCTGTACGCTGTGATGTGCTATTTTGGGGACATCTTCGGCCTGACCTTTGGCCCGGTGCAGCTCCGCTTCGCCGAGGCGCTGACGGTGCTGCCCTTCCTCTACCCGGTGGCCGCGCCGGGGCTGACGCTGGGGTGCCTGATCGCCAACCTGCTCTCCCCCTACGGGCCGCTGGACCTGGTCTTCGGCACCCTGGCCACCGCCGTCGCCGCCCTCCTCACCGCCCGGACGCCGAACCGCCGCCTGGCCCCGCTGCCCCCCATCCTGGTCAACCTGGTCCTGCTGCCCCCCATCTGGGCCTGGGCGGAGGCGGGGGCGGTCAACGGCGCGTTCTTCACCGCCCTGGGGGTCAACGCCCTCACCTTCGCCCTGGGCGAGGCCGCGGTCTGCTACGGGCTGGGGCTGCCGCTGCTGAAACTCCTGGAAACCATCCCGGTCACCCGCGCCATGATCAATTCGGAAAGAAGGCTGACGTCATGAAGGTCCGCAAAGCCGTCATCCCCGCCGCCGGACTGGGCACCCGGATGCTCCCCGCCACCAAGACCGTGCCCAAGGAAATGCTGCCCATGGTGGACAAGCCCGCCATCCAGTACATCATCGAGGAGGCGGTGGCCGCCGGGATCGAGGACATCCTCATCGTCACCAACCGGGCCAAGTCCGCCATGGACGACTACTTCGACTACTACCCCGAGCTGGAGGACCGCCTCAACGCGGCGGGGAAGGACCGGGAACTGGCCGAGGTCCGCCGGGCCGCCGACCTGGCCAACATCTTCTACGTCCGCCAGAAGGAGACCAAGGGCCTGGGCCACGCCATCGCGCGGGCCCGCCGCTTCGTGGGGGAGGAGCCCTTCGCGGTCCTGCTGGGGGACGACATCATGCGCGCCCGGACCCCGGTCATCGGCCAGCTCATCCAGGCCGCGGAGAAGTACCAGTGCTCCGCCGTGGGGGTCCAGCAGGTGGCCACGGAGGCGCTGAGCAAGTACTGCTCGGTGAAGGTGGAGCCCCTGGAGGAGCGGATCTTCACCGTCAGCGACGTGGTGGAGAAGCCCCGGCGGGAGCAGATCTTCTCCAACTACGCCATCCTGGGCCGCTATGTGCTCCCCCCCGGCATCTTCGACGTGCTGGAGGACCTGGAGCCCGGCGTGGGGGGCGAGATCCAACTCACCGACGGTCTGCGCCGGCTCTGCAAGCGGGAGAAGATGGTGGCGGTGGACTTTGAGGGCCGCCGCTACGACACCGGAAACATCAGGGGATTTTTGGAGGCCACCATCGACTTCGCCCTGGACCACCCCACCACCGGCCCCTGGCTCAAGCGATTTTTGCGGGAAAAAGTCCGGGAGCTGTGAGTTTCCCTCTTGCGTTTTTTCCCCAGTGTGCTATACTGTTGCCGGGACAACTGAATACCAATGTCTTTGGGGCGGGGTGCGATTCCCCACCGGCGGTATAGTCCGCGACCCTTTTCCGCCCCCGCGGAAAAGGCTGACCCGGCGCGATCCCGGGACCGACAGTGACAGTCTGGATGGAAAAAGACGCGTGTAAGGACGTTTTTTTGTCGTAACACCTGGAAGGCATATGGCTTTTCAGGTGTTACTTTTTTTCAAAAGGAGAGCGTTACCCATGCCAACCGTCAAGACCGACCGTGTCCGCGCCGCCGCCGTCACCGCCATGCTGTCCGCCGTCGCCTTCGTCCTCATGTTCCTGGATTTCTCCCTGCCCTTCCTGATCCCCTCCTTTGTGAAAATGGACTTCTCCGAGCTGCCCGCCCTGCTGGCCGCCTTCGCCCTGGGGCCGCTGTGGGGGGCGGCGGTGTGCCTGGTGAAGAATCTGCTCCACCTGCTGATCACTACCACCGCCGGGGCGGGGGAGCTGGCCAACTTCCTGCTGGGGCTCTGCTTCGTGCTCCCGGCGGGGTGGTTCTACCGCCGCCATAAGACCCGGGGCAGGGCCCTGGCCGGGGTGCTGGTGGGCGCGGTGTGCATGGCGGTGGCGTCGGTGCCCATCAACTACTTCGTCACCTACCCCGTCTACGCCCGCTTTATGCCCATGGACGCCATCCTGGGGATGTACCGGGAGCTGCGCCCCTCCGCCAACGGCCTGCTGGAGTGCCTGGTCCTCTTCAACGCCCCCTTCACCCTGCTGAAGGGCGCGCTGACGGCGGTGCTGTGCTTTTTGGTCTACAAGCCCCTGTCCCCCATCCTCCACGGCGGGGCGCGGTGAGCCCGCCGCCCCGTGCCGGCGGGGGAGGGAGCGGCAGATTCTTGTTGACATAATTCCGAGAATCGTGTATGATAGGAGCGGAATCTGTTGGAAAGGGTGATCGGATTGAAACGTCGTCTGCTGTCCCTTGTCCTGGTGATGCTCCTGGGTCTGGCCGCCTGTGGCGGCCCGGAGGAGGCGGCCCCGTCGGAGAGTCCGGCGCCCACCGTCACCCCCACGCCGGAACCCACCCCGGAACCCAGTCCGGAGCCTACGCCCATCCCGGCTGAAAAGGTGAACCCCTTGACAGGGCTGGAGATCCCCGGCCAGGGGACCGCGGCCCAGCGGCCGGTGGCGGTGATGCTCAACAACATCAAGCAGGCGCTGCCCCAGCTGGGCAACTCCAAGGCGGACATTCTCTACGAGGTCCTGGCCGAGGGGGGGATCACCCGGATGCTGGGGGTCTACCAGTCCATGGAGGGCGTGGGGGAGGTGGGCTCGGTCCGCTCCTCCCGGCCCTACTATCTGGAGCTGGCACTGGGGCTGGACGCGATCTACCTCCACGCCGGGGGGAGCGAGGCGGCCTACGCCGACATCAAGCAGTGGAACGTTACCGCGCTGGACTGCGTGCGGTCCACGGCGTACAGCGCCATCTTCTGGCGGGACCCGGAGCGGCGCAAAAACAACGGCTATGAGCACAGCGTCCTCACCTCCGGGGAGGCCATTCTGGCCAACTTCCCCAACTACTCCTTCCGCAAGGACCACGAGGCGGGGTACAGTCTGCCCTACCTCTTCGACCCCGACGGCACTCCGGCGGCCGGAACCGACGCCGGGGTCATCCAGGTGCCCTTCTCCAACTACAAGACCGGGGTGTTCCGCTATGACGGGGCCACGGGGAAGTACCTGGTGGAGGAGTACGGCGCGCCCTTCATCGACGGCAACGACCAGCAGCAGCTGGCCATGCGGAACGTG
>CANRBW010000105.1 GCA_947628975.1 uncultured Oscillospiraceae bacterium
GTGTAGGCACAGCGGTTGCCGGTGAACCCGGCGGTCTTGGAGAAGGAGCGGAACTCGATGGCGCAGGTCTTGGCCCCCTCGACCTCAAAGATGCTGTGGGGGACGCCGGGGGTGGTGATGAACGCCTCGTAGGCGCTGTCGAACAAAATCACGCTGTCGTGGGCGTTGGCGTAGTCCACCCACAGCTTCAACTGCTCCGCCGTGGCCGCCGCGCCGGTGGGGTTGTTGGGGGAGCAGATGTAGATGAGGTCTGGGACCTTCCCCTCCTCCGGCAGGGCCGGGAAGAAGCCGTTTTCCGCGGTGCAGGGCAGGTAGATGAGCCGGGTCCACTTCTCCCCGTCGTAGTCCCCCGCCCGGCCGGCCATGGCGTTGGTGTCCACGTAGACAGGATAGACCGGGTCGCACACCGCCACTACGTTGTCCACCGAGAAGATGTCCCCGATGTTGCCGCAGTCGCTCTTGGCCCCGTCGGAGACGAAGATCTCGTCGTCGGCGATGTCCACGCCCCGGGCCTTGTAGTCGTCCCGGATGGCGAAGCGCAAGAAGTCATAGGCCCCGCAGGTCTCCTCGCAGTAGCCCCGGAAGGTCTCCTTCACCCCCATCTCCGCCGTGGCCTTGGCCATGGCCTCCACCACCGCGGGGGCCAGGGGCAGGGTCACGTCCCCGATGCCCAGGCGGATCAGGGGCATGGGCGGGTTCTCCGCGCTGAAGGCCCGCACCCGCCGGCCGATCTCCGGGAAGAGATAGCCCCCCGGCAGCTTGAGAAAGTTTTCGTTGATCTTTGCCATGGTTTTGTTCCTCCTTTGTCTGTCAAAGGGCCCTGTCGGGCCACTCCCCTTCAAAGACCGTTCTGGCCGGGCCGGTCATGTAGACGTGCCCGTCCGCCTCCTCCCAGCGGATGTGGAGCTCTCCCCCCCGGAGGGCCACTGTAACCTCCCGGCCGGTGAGGCCCTGGCTGGCGCAGGCGCAGGCGGTGGCGCAGGCCCCGGTGCCACAGGCCAGGGTCTCGCCGCTGCCCCGCTCCCACACCCGCATCAAGACCCGGTCGACAAGTCAAAGTCCTTTACCCCCTCCGTGGGGATCACGAAGTGGGGGTTGCCCATCGAGACGGGAAAGCCCCGGAACTCCCGGGCTCCCCTGGGGACTGTCATAGGCGGCTCCAGGACGGGCGTCCCCATATCCACCGTCACCCGGTCCACCTGGCCGTCCTTGACTGTCAAGGCAAGTCGCTTTACCCCCGCCAGCGTCTCCACGGTCAGGTCGGTCTTGTGGGTCAGGCCCTTGTCGTAGACGAATTTGCCCACACAGCGGATGCCGTTGCCGCACATCTCCGCCTGGGAGCCGTCGGCGTTGAACATGGCCATGCGGAAGTCAGCGATCTCCGAGGGGAAGATGCCGATGAGCCCGTCGCTGCCCACGCCGAAGTGCCGGTCGGACACCGCCCTGGACAGGGCGGGCAGGTCGTCGGGGGCGGACCGGGTGCAGTCCAGATACACATAGTCGTTGCCCAGGCCCTCCATCTTGGTGAAACGCATAGGGACACGCTCCTTTCCCGTGGGCTCAGTAGTTGATGATGTACTTGTCCCGCTCCCAGGAGGACACCCGCGTGCGGTACTCCTCCCACTCCGCCTGCTTGCCGGCGATGTACTGGTCGGCCACGTGCCGGCCCAGCACGTCCAGGATGAGCCGGTCCTGCTTCAGCGCCGCCAGGGCCTCCTCCAGGGAGCCGGGGAGGGCCTGGATGCCCTTCCGGCGGCGGGCGGTCGGGGTCATCTTGAAGATGTTCTCGGTGACCTCCGGGGGCGGGGTCATCTCCTTTTCGATGCCGTCCAGCCCAGCGGCCAGGCAGACGGCCAGGGCCAGGTAGGGGTTGCAGCAGGGGTCGGGGCAGCGCAGCTCCATCCGGGTGGACTGGCCCCTGGCGGCGGGGATGCGGATGAGGGCGGAGCGGTTGGAGGCGGACCAGGCCATGTAGCACGGGGCCTCGTACCCCGGCACCAGCCGCTTGTAGGAGTTGACCAGGGGGTTTGTGATGGCGGCGATGCCCCGCATATGGCGCAGGACCCCGGCGATGAACTGGTAGGCCGTCCTTGACAGGCCCTTCTCCCCCTTCTCGTCGTAGAACACGTTCCGCCCCTGCTTGAACAGGGACATATTGATGTGCATCCCCGACCCGGCCACGCCGAAGATGGGCTTGGGCATGAAGGTGGCGTGGAGGCCGTTCTGCTGGGCCATGACCTTCACCGCCAGCTTGAAGGTCATCACCGAGTCGGCGCAGTGGAGGGCGTCTTGGTACTTGAAGTCGATCTCGTGCTGGCCCTGGGCCACCTCGTGGTGGCTGGCCTCGATCTCAAAGCCCATCTGCTCCAGGGCCAGGCAGATCTCCCGCCGGGTGGACTCGCCGTGGTCCAGGGGGCCCAGGTCGAAGTAGCCGGCCTCGTCGTTGGTCTTGGTGGTGGGCTTGCCCTCCTCGTCGGTCTGGAAGAGGAAGAACTCCGCCTCAGGCCCCACGTTGAAGGTGTCAAACCCCATGGCCCTGGCCTTGGCCAGGACGTTCTTCAGCACCCCTCTGGGGTCCCCCACGAATGGGGTGCCGTCGGGGTTGTAGACGTCGCAGATCAGCCGGGCCACCCGGCCGTCCTGGGGCCGCCAGGGGAAGATGACGAAGCTGTCCAGGTCCGGGTAGAGGCACTGGTCGGACTCCTCCAGCCGGACGAACCCCTCGATGGAGGAGCCGTCGAACATGATCTGGTTATCCAGCGCCTTCTCGATCTGGGAGGCGGTGATGGCCACGTTTTTCAGCTGGCCGAAGATGTCGGTGAACTGCATCCGGATGAAGCGGATCTCCTCGTCCTTCACCAAGCGGACGATCTGTTCTTTGGTGTACCCCATTGTACGCTCCCCTTTCCCCTGACGAACATAGTTACAGATAGTATATCTTGCCGGTCCCGCCTCTGTCAAGTCCCGGCCGCGGCCCGGGGGCCGGACTCGGTCACCAGCCAGCGGACCGGCCGGTCCTCCGGACCCAGGGCCACCCGCTCCAGCCGCTGGACCCCGAAGGCAGCCAGGACGGTCTCCGCCTGGGGACAGCGGGGCAGGTACCGGTCGTAGTAGCCGCCGCCGTGGCCCAGGCGGCCGCCCCGGTCGTCAAAACCCACGCAGGGGAGGATTACCGCGTCCAGCGCCTCCGGCGCCACCCGCTCCGCCCGCGCCGGGACGGGGGCGAGGATGCCGAACCGCCCCCGCTCCCAGTCCCCGGCTGTCCGGGGGAGGTACGCCTCCATCCGGCCCTCCGCCCCGGAGACGGGGAAGGCCAGCCGCTTCCCTTTGGCCAGCGCCCAGGCGTGGAAGGCGGACAGGTCGGCCTCCTCCGCCGTGGCCAGGTAGGAGAGGATCGTCCCGGCCTCCGCCAGGGCGCTCAGGCTCTCCAGCCACCGGCAGATGGCGGCGCTGTTCCGGGCGCGGTCCGCCGGGCTGAGGGCCCGCCGCCGGGCCAGGCACGCCTCTCGCTGGGCCTCCTTCTCCTCCATCTCTCCACCTCCGCCCTCTCACTTGCGCGGGAATACGCCTCGCGGCCATGGCGCGGCCGGTACGCGGCAGCGCCGAGCGCAACTATGATACCACACCCGCCGCCGGGAGGCAAGGCTTGTATCCCCGCCCCATCCGTGGTAGAATATCCACGAAGTGGATATTCTACCGACTGGATGCCGCCTTTGCTCCCCGGCCTTGCCGGGAACCGCAAAGGATGGCGAATTCTACCACACCGCTGGTGCGGATGTGGTAGAATATCCACGAAGTGGATATTCTACTAACTTGATGCCGCCTTTGCTCCCCGGCCCTGCCGGGAACCGCAAAGGATGGCGAATTCCACACCGCCGGAGAGGAGGGGAGCTATGGACAACACCGTGCTGGGCATCCTGGCCCATGTGGACGCGGGCAAGACCACCCTGTCCGAGGCGCTCCTCTACGTCTCCGGCCAGCTCCGGGCCCTGGGGCGGGTGGACCACAAGGACAGCTTTCTGGACACCGACGCCCTGGAGCGGGAGCGGGGCATTACCATCTTCTCCAAGCAGGCCCTCTTCCCCCTGGGCCGGCGGCAGGTCACCCTGCTGGACACCCCCGGCCACGTGGACTTCTCCGCCGAGATGGAGCGGGCGCTCCAGGTCATGGACTGCGCCCTGCTGGTCATCAGCGCCACCGACGGGGTGCAGAGCCACACCCGCACCCTGTGGCGGCTGCTGGGGCGCTATCAGGTGCCCACCCTTCTGTTCTGCAACAAGATGGACCTGCCCAACCGGGGCCGGGAGGCCCTGCTCCACGACCTGGGGGCCACCCTGGGCGGCCAGTTCGTGGACTTCAGCGCCCCCAGGGACCAGAGCTTCTGGGAGTCGGTGGCCCTGTGCGACGAGGACGCCCTGGCCCGCTATCTGGACGCCGGCCAGCTGGACTCCGGCCAGGTGGCGGAGCTGATCGCCCGGCAGCGGCTCTTCCCCTGCTGGTTCGGCTCCGCCTTGAAGCTGGAGGGGGTGGCGGAGTTCCTGGCCGACGCGGAGGTCTTCCTGCCCCGCCGCCGGTGGCCGGAGGAGTTCTCCGCCCAGGTCTACAAGGTGGAGCGGCCCCAGGGGGGTGGCCAGGTGACCCACCTGAAGATCACCGGCGGCAGTCTCAGGGTGAAGACGGTGCTGTCCAACCGCCGCCCCGGCGTGGCGGAGGACCAGGTCTGGGAGGAGAAGGTGGACCAGCTCCGCCTCTACTCCGGCGACCGGTTTCGGACGGTGGAGACGGCGGAGGCGGGGACGCTGTGCGCCGTCACCGGCCTCACCAGGGCGCTGCCCGGCCAGGTCTTCGGCGCGGGGCCGGAGGCGGCCTCTCCCTCCCTTCAGCCGGTGCGGACCTACCAGGTCCTACTGCCCCAGGGCCAGGACCCCCACGCCGCCTACCGCCAGTTCTGCCAGCTGGCCCAGGAGGACCCCCAGCTCCACGTGGCCTGGGACGAGCGGCAAGGGGCCATCCGCCTCCAGCTCATGGGGGAGATCCAGGGGGAGGTCCTGCGGCGGGTCATGGCGGACCGCTTCGGCCTGACCTGTGACTTCGGGCCGGGCAGCATCCTCTACAAGGAGACCCTGGCCGCCCCGTCCCTGGGGGTGGGCCACTTTGAGCCCCTGCGGCACTACGCCGAGGTCCACCTTCTCCTGGAGCCCGCGCCACCGGGGAGCGGCCTGCGCTTCCGCTCCGCCTGTCCCCAGGAGATGCTGGACTTCTCCTGGCAGCGGCTGGTGCTCAGCTCCCTGTCCGGCCTGAGTCACCCCGGCGTGCTCCTGGGCGCGCCGGTCACCGACCTGACCGTCACCCTGGTGGCCGGCCGGGCCCACCCCAAGCACACCGAGGGGGGCGACTTCCGCCAGGCCGCCTGTCGGGCCCTGCGCCAGGGGCTGATGGCGGGCCGGAGCGTCCTGCTGGAGCCGTGGTACGACTTCACCCTGGAGCTGCCCCAGGGGGATGTGGGCCGGGCCCTGTCCGACCTGGGCCAGATGGGGGCGGACACCCAGCCCCCCGTCCCCCTGGGGGACCAGGTGAGCCTGTCCGGCTCGGTCAGCGTGGCCGCCTTTGGGGACTACCCCGCCCAGGTGGCGGCCTACACCCACGGCCTGGGGCGGCTCAGCTGCGCGCTGGGGGGCTACCGCCCCTGCC
>CANRBW010000106.1 GCA_947628975.1 uncultured Oscillospiraceae bacterium
AGATCGTCAAGAAGGTGAACCCCACCTCCGCCGGCCCCGCCGCCAAGAACGTGATCTTCCTCTCCGCCGACGCCTTCGGCGTGCTGCCCCCCGTGTCCATCCTCACCCCGGAGCAGTGCAAGTACTACTTCCTCTCCGGCTTCACCGCCAAGCTGGCCGGCACCGAGCGGGGCATCACCGAGCCCACCCCCACCTTCTCCGCCTGCTTCGGCCAGGCCTTCCTGGAGCTGCACCCCACCAAGTACGCCGAGGAGCTGGTCAAGCGCATGGAGAAGTCCGGCGCCAAGGCCTACCTGGTGAACACCGGCTGGAACGGCACTGGCAAGCGCATCTCCATCAAGGACACCCGCGGCATCATTGACGCCATCCTGGACGGCTCCATCGAGAAGGCGGAGACCAAGACCATCCCCTACTTCAACTTCGCCGTGCCCACCGCCCTGCCCGGCGTGGACCCCGCCATCCTGGACCCCCGGGACACCTACGCCGACCCCTCCCAGTGGGAGGAGAAGGCCAAGGACCTGGCCGGCCGGTTCATCAAGAACTTCGCCAAGTACACCACCAACGACGCCGGCAAGGCCCTGGTCGCCGCCGGCCCCCAGCTGTAAGCCCTTTTCCCCAAGCGACAAAAAGACCGCCGGTCACCCGGCGGTCTTTTTTTATCCCCTGACGGGGAAAGGGCGGAAAAGGAGGGCGCGAACGTGGTTTATGGCTACATCCGGGTCAGCACCCGGGAGCAGAACGAGGGCCGGCAGCTGGCGGCGCTCCGGGAACAGCGGATCCCGGAGCGGAACATCTACCGGGACAAGCAGTCCGGCAAGGACTTCGACCGGCCCCAGTACCGGCGGCTGGTCCGGCGGGTGAAAAAAGACGATCTGCTCTATGTCAAGAGCATCGACCGTCTGGGCAGGAACTATGGGGAGATCTTGGAGCAGTGGCGGGTGCTCACCAAGGAGAAGGGGGTGGACATCGTGGTGCTGGATATGCCCCTGCTGGACACCCGCCGGGGCAAGGACCTGATGGGGACCTTTTTGTCGGACATCGTCCTCCAGGTCCTGTCCTTCGTGGCGGAGAACGAGCGGACCAACATCCGCCAGCGCCAGGCGGAGGGCATCGCCGCGGCCAGGCTGCGGGGGGTGCGCTTCGGCCGCCCGCCCCGGCCCCTGCCGGAGGGGTTTCCGGACGCCTGCCGGCGGTGGAAGGCGAAGCTGATCACCGGCACCGAGGCCGCGAGGGAGTGCGGCCTGCCCCTGTCCACCTTCCGCTACCGCGCGACACACACCGGACCCCCCGACCCCCCGCCATAAGCGACTTGCAAAAAGGTGTACTTTTTTGCAAAACCGCCCGCGGATTTAGTATACCACCGTTCTACCCCCTTTGCAACACCTTTTTGTCACGATTCCGACCCATTTTCCCGCAAAGCCCCCTTGCGGAAAGGTACACTTATTTGCCAACACAGAGAGAGGCGGTGTATACAAGCGATGGCAATACTCGACATTATCAAATACGAAGGGGACAATTCCACTTTCGTCTGGAAGCATCCCCGCGAGGACTTCAGCACATCCTCCCAGTTGATCGTGCACGAAACACAAGAGGCGATCTTCTTCCTAAATGGTCAACCACTGGATCTGTTTGGCTCCGGGCGCTACACGCTGGAGACGCAGAATATTCCACTGCTTCAAAAAGTTGCCAATATCCCCACGGGTGGCCAGTCACCCTTCCACTGCGAGGTCTATTTTGTCAATAAAGTGGAACAGATGGCCATACGCTGGGGAACCGACAGCCGGATCCAATATGTAGAGCCGACCTACGGGTTTCCGCTGTCCATCGGGGCAAATGGAGAAATGAGTCTGCGGGCGGCCGACGCTAAGAAACTGCTGGTCAAGTTAGTCGGTACGGAGCGAGACCTCAGCCAGGAACGACTTGTATCATATTTTCGGGCTTTTTTGATGACAAGGATTAAAACCTACATGGCCCAGATCCTGAAAAACGACGCCATCAATATTTTTGAGATCGACACAAAGCTACAGGAGTTTTCTGACGCCCTGCGGCAAAAGCTGGCGTCGGATTTTTCCGAGTACGGGATTGCCCTTGAGAGATTTTTTGTCACTACGATCGCCAAGCCGGACGGCGAGCCGCAATACGAGAAGTTCAAAGAGCTCCATTTCCGCCAGTATGCCGATGTCGCCGAGGCGAAGCTCCGTCAGCAGGTGGGGATCATCGACAAGCAAACAGAAGCGCGGAAAATGGTCATTGAGTCCGAAGCGCTTGCGACGAAGCGCCGCCAGGAGGGATATACCTACCAGCAGGAGCGGGGCTTTGACGTGGCGGAGAAGGTCGCGGACAATGAGGCTGTCGGGCAGTTTACCAACATGGGCGTTGGGCTTGGCACGATGGCCGGCGTCGGCGGAGCGGTGGGCGGTGTGGTCGGAAGCGCGGTCACCGGCGCGTTTTCCGGCGCCGCGGCACAGCCAGCGGAGGCTCTTTTCTGTGACGCCTGCGGGGCGAAGCTCCAACCTGGCGCGGCCTTTTGCGACAACTGTGGCGCTCCCGCCTCGGCGCCGTCCAAATGCGCCAACTGCGGTTTTGCCTTTGAACGGCCCGGCAAGTTCTGCCCCAGGTGCGGCGCGAAAAGGGAGGAGTGAAGATGAAGAACAATAGGTTGCTGGGCATCGTCCTCTGGGGCGTCGGCCTTGCCGTTGAATGTCTCCTGCTTCTCTGCTTGGCCAGGACTTATCCAGCGGCGGTGTGGGTCACGTTTGGGTTTACATTGTTCGTATTCCTCTCTCAGCTTGTCCTGTGGCTATCCGTCTGGCGCAAGCCGCTGACCGCGGAGGATAATTTCCTGCATATGCCGCTGTTTACGCTCTCTCTGCGGTATATGATCCTGCAAGCGATCCCGTGCTTGCTTTTCGCGTTTTGGCAGACCGCGGCGCAAATCGCGGTGCTTGTAAACGCGGCCATATCGGTCGTGATGTGGGTGCTGCTGATACTGTCAATGATAGCCAAGGGACATATTGAAAAGGTGGATGGTAGGCAGAAAAACCATCGGGTGAAGTTGTGAGCAAGTTCTTTAGTAAGTTGGTAGATGATCAGCTTATCGAGAGGTGGGCAGATACTCTAGATTGGCTATTTGATGACAACAAATTCAGTGAGTCTGTTGGTTGGAATCGTGGTCATGTCGCAAATTTTACAAAAGCGGTAAAACGTCAGCTGCACTTTTCAGAAAAGAATTACCACTACGGCAAAAACAAGGATATGGTATTTCCGCAAAACGGCGAGGAATTTTGCATTCCGACCTCTTATATGTACAAAGGTGAAAGTGAAGGACGGGATTTGGTTAGGCATATTCGCAACGGCATCGCCCATGGCAGAACGAAATTTTACAAAGTCAAAAGTGAACTGTATATTCAGATATGTGATTTTGGCAAAAAAGGAAATGAAAGCGCAAGCGGCCAGACCGCTTTCCTTGCGATACCGATGTCGTATATACCAGATATTTACAAATTGTATGTGAAATGCGAAGAATTGATTAAAAACACCAAAAAAACGAAACGGAGGAAATAACATGAAACAACTTACTTGCGAAATGTGCGGGGGTACAGACCTTATCAAGCAGGATGGCGTTTTTGTCTGCCAGTCCTGCGGCTGCAAGTATTCCGCTGAAGAAGCCAAAAAGATGATGATAGAAGGCGCTGTTGAAGTTACAGGTACTGTGAAAGTTGATGATTCCACAGAAAAGCAAACTCAGATCAGCAATTTTTTGGAGCTTGCAAAGTCGGCGTTAGCTGGTTCTGATAGCGAAGGAGTTGTAAGCTATTGTGATAAAATTCTTGAAATTGATCCAGATAATTATGAAGCATGGATGTTACGCGCAAAATCTGCGGGATGGAGTTCAACGTTAAACCAAATAAAAATTCCGCAGGCATTAATTGCCGCTAAAAGGGCAGTCAACTTGGCACCGGACGAAAAAAAGCCCCAAATTGCTAAAGAAATCTATGTGGCCCTAAAAGCGCAAATTATTGCGCTAATTAATATTTGTTCTACAATTTCCTCTACAACTGGATCTGTATATGTACATACGGTTATGTTACACTGGCAATCATTGCTTACTGATATTCCCTTTTTGCCCAAAGAATTGATAAAAGAAGAAATTGATGATTGTAGAACGATGTGTAAAAACGCTAAATCTGCATTAATGCCCCGAAAAAGGATCATATATGGGGCATATTGTG
Source organism: uncultured Oscillospiraceae bacterium (assembly GCA_947628975.1). Taxonomy (GTDB): domain Bacteria; phylum Bacillota; class Clostridia; order Oscillospirales; family Oscillospiraceae; genus MGBC124762. The sequence continues at coordinate 4,233 of CANRBW010000106.1, forward strand.
CTTTTAATCATAATATTAGCTACGACATAATGTTTGCGAATACTTTAGCCGAAAAGCTATCTTAAAACACTATCGTGTGTAATAGGGTAAACATTGAGCAATCTTGAGACCCAAGGGCACACGTCCATACAAGCGGCCCGCATGAGTTTTGTACGAGAAGCCGCCCTGGCACCTTAGGTGTCGGGCGGCTTCTCTCAGGGCCGGGCGGGGTGGAGGGCGCGTTTCAGGGGTGGGGCGGCGACGGCGGCGCAGAGGACTTTCACCGCCTCGCCGGGGAGGTAGACCAGGCAGCCGGTCCTCACCACCGTCCACACATCCAGCCCCTTGCCCAGGTAGAGGTTGAGGATGAGGCCCATGTAGGGCGTGCCGACGACGTAGCTGGCCAGGATCCCCGCCCCGGCGGCCCCGGCCAGGCGGAGGGGGGAGAGGCTGTCCCCGGCCAGCAGGCCGCTCACCGCCGCCGTCAGCGGGAAGCCCAGCAGAAAGCCGAAGCTGGGCTGGAGGACGTACCCCGGACCGCCCCCCATGGTGAAGATGGGCAGCCCCAGCAGCCCCAGAGCCAGGTAGACCCCCTGGGACGCCGCCCCCCATTTGGGCCCCAGCAGGATGCCGGACAGGGCGGCCATCATGGTCTGAAGGGTGATGGACATCACCCCCAGGGGGATCTTGATAAAGCCGCACACGGCGGTGAGCGCGGCGAAGCCCGCGGCCAGGACCAGGGAGCGGGAACGGACCGGCGATGAGGTAGACATAACTTGTAACCCTCTTTTCCTGAAGTGGTTGACAAGAGGAGTATACCACAGCGCCGCCCGCTTGTAAACCTTTTTCTTCCCGACAGGTTGACAAAGGGGGCGGCGGGGACTACACTGGGGGAAAAGGAGGGGAGGACCGTGGGGAAGGAGGAGGTGCTCCGGGCGCTGGAGGCGGCGCGGTCGCCGGTGTCCGGGGCGGAGCTGAGCCGGACCCTGGGGGTGAGCCGCACGTCGGTGTGGAAGGCGGTGGAGGGCCTGCGGAAGGCGGGCTACCGCATCCAGGGGCAGAGCGCGGTGGGCTACCGCCTGGTGTCCGCCCCGGACCGGCTGACCGCCGGGGCGCTGCTGACCGACGCCGGCGTGGTGGGCCGGGAGGTGCTCTGCCTGGAGCGGGTGGACTCCACCAACGACGAGTGCAAGCGCCGGGCCCTGGCCGGGGCGGAGGCGGGGCTGGTGGTAACCGCCGAGACCCAGACCGCCGGCAAGGGCCGCCGGGGCCGCTCTTTCCAGTCCCTGGGCGGCAAGGGGCTCTACCTCTCCGTCCTGCTGAAGCCCGCTGTGGCGCTGGAGGTGGTGAGCCAGCTCACCGCCTGGACGGCGGTGGCGGCCCGGCGGGCGGTGGAGGCGGTCAGCGGTGTGGACGCCCGGATCAAGTGGCCCAACGACCTGTTGGTGGG
>CANRBW010000107.1 GCA_947628975.1 uncultured Oscillospiraceae bacterium
CCCCGTCTCCAGGATCTTCTCCGGCGTGTCCTCCAGTCTGAGCAGGACCATGTCGGTGCGGTGGACCATCACGTCGGCGGCGGTGGTGTTGTCAAACTGGAAGATGTTCTCGATCATCTCCCGCTCCTCCTGCTGGATGGCGCCGGTCTCCTCCCCGGCGTCCACCATCTGAAGGATCTCCTCCTCCGAGACCTGCTCCGGCTCCCTGCCGGTGAGCCGGGCCACCAGCCGCTTGAAGCGGCTCTCGTTGGAGGCGATGCGGTAGGTCTGTACCAGGGCGCACAGCCCCAGGGCCAAGCAGGCCGCGCCCAGACAGACGGTCAGGATGAGCCACGATCGGTCGTCCACGGACAAATTCCCCCTATGTAAACAGAAATATACGGCCCCCGCCGGAATAGCCGCTCTGCGGCGGCGTCCTGATAACAGCCGTTCTGCGGCTATGATAGCGCATCCGCGCCAGCGGTGCGCTGTCATTTGCCATCCTTTGCGGTTCCGCCCGCAGGGCGGGAGCAAAGGCGGCATGTATAATAGACGCCTTGCGGCTATGATAGCGCATCCGCGCAGCGGTGCGCTGTCATGCGCCATCCTTTGCGGTTCCCGGCGAAGCCGGGGAGCAAAGGCGGCATCCCGGATAATAGACGCCTTGCGGCTATTATAGCACAAAAATCCGAAATGTCCAGAGGGGGCTTATCCCTCCTCCGCCTCCCCGGCCAGGCGGGCCCGGAGGGCGGAGTAGCGCCGCTGGGGACGGTCGTTTTCCACCATGCGGCCGAAGACCCGCTTGTCCCCCACCGTCACCAGCAGGCTCCTGGCCCTGGTGACGGCGGTGTAGAGCACGCTGCGGGTCAACAGCATGGGGGGCACGTCCAGGCAGGCGAAGACGACGGCGGGATACTCGCTCCCCTGGGACTTGTGGACGGTGACGGCGTAGGCCAGCTCCAGCTCCCCCAGCGCGTCGGCGGGGTAGAGGACCTGGCGGCCGTCGAAGTCCACCGTCAGGGCGGAGCCGTCCCGCTCCACCTGGGCGATCCGGCCGATGTCGCCGTTGAACACCCCCAGGCCGGACTCTCCCCGGACCGGGTCCAGCCACATGGCGTCGTAGTTGTTCTTCACCTGCATCACCCGGTCCCCCAGGCGGAAGACGATCTCCCCCCAGGGCCGCTGGGGCTTGTCCGGGGCGGGGGGGTTCAGCGTCTCCTGGAGCAGGCGGTTCAGCTCGAAGGTGCCCATGGGGCCCTTCCGGGTGGGGGTCAGGACCTGGATCTGGTCGGCGGGGACGCCCATGCGGCCGGGCAGCCGCTCCCCCACCAGCTCCACCACCGTCCGGGCCGCCTCCCGGCTCTTCAGCCGGGTCAGGAAGAAGAAGTCCCCGCCCTGGTTCCTCAACTGGGGCAGGACGCCGTGGTGGATCTCGTGGGCGCTGCGGATGATGGCGCTCTGGGCCGCCTGGCGGAAGATCTGGACCAGGGAGACCGCGGGGATGGTCCCGCTCTTGACCAGGTCGGCCAACAGCGCCCCCGGCCCCACCGAGGGCAGCTGGTTGGGGTCCCCCACCAGCACCAGGCGGCAGTCGCTCTTCAGCCCGGCCAGCAGGGCGGCCATCAGGGGCACGTCCACCATGGAGGTCTCGTCCACGATGACCGCGTCCTGCTTCAGCGGGTCCCGCTGGTCGTGGGTGAAGTAGGGCCGCCCGGTCTTGGGGTCGAAGTGGGTCTCCAGCAGGCGGTGGATGGTATACGCCTCCTGGCCGCAGGTCTCCCCCAGCCGCTTGGCCGCCCGGCCGGTGGGGGCGGCCAGGGCGGTGTCCAGCCCCATGTGGGCGAAGAGGGCCAGCACCCCCCGCAGGGAGGTGGTCTTCCCCGTCCCCGGCCCGCCGGTGAGGAGCATCACCTGGCGGCGGGCGGCCAGCTCCACCGCCTCCACCTGCTGGGGGGCGTAGGTGATGCCCTGCTCGGCCTGGATCCGCGCCAGCACCTGGTCGAACCGGGCGGGGGGCCGCAGCTCCGGCCGGGCCATCTCCTCCAGGCGGAGGGCCACATAGCGCTCCGCCTCCAACAGCTCGGAAAGGTACACGCACTCCCGCCCCGCCACCGTCTGCCTGGCGGTCTTCCGGCGGCGGCACAGCTCGTCCAGGGCCCGCTCCAGGGGCTCCGGCTCCTCCAGGGAGAGCAGCCGCGCCGTGGCCGCCAGGAGCTTGTCCCCCGGCAAAAAGGTGTGGCCGTTCCCGGCGTTGTGGCGCAGTTCAAACAGCAGGGCGGCCTCCAGCCGCTGGGGGTCCCCCGCGTCGATGCCCAGGGCCACGGCCAGGGCGTCGGCGGTCTGGAAGGACACCCCCAGCTCCTCGTCGGTCAACAGATAGGGGTTGGCCCGCAGCTCCTCCAGGGCCTCGTCCCCGTAGCGGCGGTAGAGGGGCAGGGCCAGCTCCGCGGGGAGGCCGTACCCCCGCAGGAAGTCCAGCAGACGCCGCATCCCCATCTGGGCCCGGAAGTTCTGGGAGATGTCCCGGGCCCGCTTCGGGGAGAGGCCGGGGAGCCGGGCCAGCCGGTCGGGGTGGTTCTCCAGCACCTCCAGGGTCTCCTCCCCGAACTCCCGCACCAGCTTTTGGGCGGTGGCGGCGCCCACCCCCTTCACCGCCCCGGAGGACAGGTATTCCAGGATGGCCGCCGCCCCGGTGGGCAGTCTGCGCTCCACCGTCCCGGCCTTGAACTGCGCGCCGTAGGCGGCGTGGTGACCCCACTCCCCGGTGACGGACAGGACCTCTCCTGGGGACACCCCCGGCATACACCCCACCACCGTCACCGGCTCCTCCCGGCCCTCCAGGGCCAGGCGCAGGACGGTATAGCCGTTTTCCTCGTTGCGGAAAACGACGCTGTCCACCCTTCCCTCCAGCGCCTGAGCCTGGTCGGTCATCCTCTCACCTCCCGGTGTTCTTCCCCCGGTACAACAGCCGCCAGGGGATGTAGCTCAACAGATAGGCGGCGGCCAGCGCCCCCAGGACCTCCAGCACCGCTCCCACGGCGGCATCACCTCCCCCCAGCCTATGCGGCGGGGCGGGGGTGGGGTTCACACCACGGCGGTGGAAAAGAGGTCCACCCCCACCGCGGTGAGGCCGGTCATGACCAGCCCCGCGGCCAGCACCCCGGCGAAAATACTGCCCGTGGCCCGGCGCAGGGGCATATCCAGAAAGGCGGCCACCAGGGACCCGGTCCAGGCCCCCGTCCCCGGCAGGGGGACGGCCACCAGGCAGAACAGGCCCAGGAACTGATACCGGCGCACCCGCTGGCCCTTCAGGTGGGCCTTCTCCTCCAGGGCGTTCACCATCCCGCCCAGGCGGGGCAGCCGCCGGCGCATCCAGCCGAAGACCCGGCGGACATAGGCCACCAGAAAGGGAACCGGCAGGACGTTGCCCAGCACCGCCGCGGCGAAGGCCGCGGGGTAGGACAGGCCCAGCCCCACCCCGAAGGGGATCCCCACCCGCAGCTCGGTGATGGGGATCATGGAGGCCAGCACGGTAAAGACGAACTCCCCCACCGGCGTCTCGGTGAGCCACTGCATCAACTCCACGGCGTCACGCCCTCTCCAGGATGGGCCGGAGATACCGGCCGGTGTAGCTCCCCTCGCACCGGGCCACCTCCTCCGGGGTCCCGGCGCAGACGACGCTCCCCCCGCCGTCCCCTCCCTCCGGGCCCAGGTCGATGAGGTAGTCGGCGGTCTTGATCACGTCCAGGTTGTGCTCGATGACCACCACCGTGTTCCCCCCGTCCACGAACCGCTGGAGCACCGCCACCAGCTGGTGGACGTCGGCGGTGTGGAGGCCGGTGGTGGGCTCGTCCAGGATGTAGATGGTGGAGCCGGTGGAGCGCCGGGCCAGCTCGGTGGCCAGCTTCACCCGCTGGGCCTCCCCGCCGGAGAGCTCGGTGGAGGGCTGGCCCAGCTTGATGTAGGAGAGGCCCACGTCGGCCAGGGTCTTGAGCTTGTTGTAGAGCTTGGGCAGGTTCTCGAAGAAGGGCAGGGCCTCGTCCACGGTCATGTCCAGCACGTCGAAGATGTTCTTGCCCTTGTAGCGGACCTCCAGGGTCTCCCGGTTGTAGCGCTTGCCCTTGCACACCTCGCAGGGGACGTACACATCGGGCAGGAAGTGCATCTCGATCTTCAAAAGGCCGTCCCCCTGGCAGGCCTCGCACCGGCCGCCCCGGACGTTGAAGGAGAACCGCCCCGGCCCGTAGCCCCGGCTCTTGGCGTCCTGGGTGGAGGCAAAGAGCTCCCGGATGTCGTTGAAGAGCCCGGTGTAGGTGGCCGGATTAGAGCGGGGGGAGCGGCCGATGGGGGACTGGTCGATGTTGATGACCTTGTCCAGGTACTCCGTCCCCTCTATCCCGTCGTGCTTCCCCGGCCGGGTCCTGGCCCGGTTGAGCCGAGCGGCCAGGGCCTTGTAGAGGATCTCGTTGACCAGGGAGGACTTCCCCGAGCCGGACACCCCGGTGACGCAGGTGAAGGCGCCCAGGGGGATGGCCACGTCCACCCCCCGGAGGTTGTTCTCCCGGGCGTTTTTCACCGTCAGCCACTTGCCGTTGCCGGGGCGGCGGGTCTCCGGGACGGGGATGGACCGCCGCCCGGCCAGGTAGTCCCCGGTGACCGAGCCGGAGGCGGCCATGATCTCCTCCGCCGTGCCGCAGGCCACCACCCGGCCCCCGTGGACCCCCGCGCCGGGGCCGATGTCCACGATGTAGTCGGCCTTGCGCATGGTGTCCTCGTCGTGCTCCACCACCAGGAGGGTGTTGCCCAGGTCCCGGAGGTGCTTCATGGTGTCCAGGAGCATATCGTTGTCCCGCTGGTGGAGGCCGATGGAGGGCTCGTCCAGGATGTACAGCACCCCCATGAGGGAGGAGCCGATCTGGGTGGCCAGGCGGATGCGCTGGCTCTCCCCGCCGGAGAGGGTCCCCGCCTGGCGGGAGAGGGTCAGGTACTCCAGCCCCACCGAGCGCAGAAAGCTCAGCCGGCTGCGGATCTCCTTGAGGATCTGGTGGGCGATCCTCTCCTGGGTGGGGGTGAGGGTCAGCGCCTCCATAAACTCCAGCGCCTGGGTCACCGACCGGGTGGTGTACTCGTGGATGGAGAGTCCCCCCACCGTCACCGCCAGGGACTCCGGCCGCAGACGGCGGCCGTGGCAGTCGGGACAGGGGACCTGGGACATATACTCCTCCAGGTCCCGCCGGGAGGACTCGGACTGGGTGTCCCGGTAGCGGCGCTCGATGTTGGGGATGATCCCCTCGAAGGGCTGGTTCAGCACCCCCCGGCCGTTGGCCCGGTCGTAGACCAGCCGCAGCTTCTCCCCCTTGGTGCCGTAGAGGATCACGTCCAGCACCCGGTCGGGCAGCTCCGCCACCGGGGTGCGCAGGTCGAAGTCGTACTTCTTGGCCAGGGCCTCGAAGTACATCCGGGAGATGCTGTCCCCCCGGATGTTGTTCCACCCCAAGACGGCGATGGCCCCGTCCAGGATGGACTTGCTCCGGTCGGGGAGGATCAGGTCCGGGTCGCACTTGAGCTGGAAGCCCAGACCGGTGCAGGTGGGACAGGCCCCGAAGGGGTTGTTGAAGGAGAACATCCGGGGGGTCAGCTCCTCGATGGAGACGCCGCAGTCCTCGCAGGCGTAGTTCTG
>CANRBW010000108.1 GCA_947628975.1 uncultured Oscillospiraceae bacterium
GACCACGAGGGCAAGCCCACCGCCGAGGACTATCAACCTGTGGCCGACGATCTGCTGCGGCGGATCATGGCCCTGTCGGAGCGCGACCATGGAAGTTCTGCTGGCTAAGACCGCCGGGTTCTGCTACGGGGTCAGGCGGGCGGTGGAGATGGCCCAGGACCTGGCCCGCTCCGGGACGCGGTGCGCCATGCTGGGCCCGGTCATCCACAACGACCACGTCATCGCCGCCCTGGAGGCCCAGGGCATGGCCCTGTGCCACGCCCCGGACCAGCTCCCCGCCGGGGCCACGGTGCTTTTGCGCTCCCACGGCGAGCCCAAGGCGGTCTACGACGCCCTGGCCGCCGGGGGCTGGCCGGTGGTGGACGCGGTCTGCCCCAACGTCCGGCGCATCCACGCCCTGGTCCGCCAGGCCGGGGAGGAGGGCCGCCTCCCCCTCATCGTGGGCACCCCAACCCATCCGGAGGTCCTGGCCATCGCCGGCTGGTGTTCTTCCCATGTTGTGGTAGAGGGACTGGAAAGTCTGAAAAACTGGATATTCCAGGACGAAAGCCGCCGGGAATTGCCCCTCACCATGGTCTCCCAGACCACCGCCATCCCGGCCCAATGGAAAAGTTGTGTAGAATTTGCAAAAAAGGTGTGTACAAATCTAAAAATCTTTGATACAATATGTAATGCTACCTACGAGCGGCAACGGGAGGCCGTGGAGCTGGCGGCGCGATGTGACGCGATGATCGTCATCGGCGACCCCAAGAGCTCCAACACCAGACGGCTCACCCAGCTCTGCCGCCCGCGGCGGGGAGTGGTGGCCCAGGTCGCCTCCGCCGCCGAGCTGGACCCATCTCAATTTTCCGGGATGGCCAGGGTGGGCATCACCGCCGGCGCTTCCACGCCGGGGTGGATAATAAAGGAGGTCTATGACACAATGAGCGAGGAAAACATGATTGAGATCGAGGAATCCTTCGAGGAAATGCTGGAGAAATCGATCAAAACTTTGCATACGGGGGACAAGGTAACCGGCATCGTCACAGAGATCAACCCCACCGAGGTCTGCGTGGACCTGGGCACCAAGCACGCCGCCTATATCCCCCTGGACCAGCTGACCGACGACCCCGAGGCCAAGGTGGAAGACCTGGTCAAGGTGGGTCAGGAGATTGAGGTCTTCGTGGTCCGGGTCAACGACGCCGAGGGCGTGGTCACCCTGTCCAAGAAGAAGCTGGACACCGTCAAGAGCTGGGAGGACGTGGAGAACGCCGTGGACAGCCACGCCGTGCTGGAGGGCGTCATCACCGAGGAGAACAAGGGCGGCATCGTGGCCAGCGTCAAGGGCGTGCGGGTGTTCATCCCCGCCTCCCAGTCCGGCCAGCCCCGGGGCGCCGACCTCTCCACCATGCTCAAGAAGAAGGTCCGCCTGCGCATCACCGAGGTGGACTCCCACCGCAAGCGCGTGGTGGGCTCCATCCGCGCCGTGGAGCAGGAGGAGCGGGACGCCAAGGCCGCCGAGGTCTGGGAGAACATCGAGGTCGGCAAGCGCTACGAGGGCGTGGTCAAGTCCCTGGTCAACTACGGCGCCTTTGTGGACATCGGCGGCGTGGACGGCATGGTCCATATCTCCGAGCTCTCCTGGTCGCGCATCAAGCACCCCTCCGAGGTGGTCAGCGTGGGCGACAGCGTCAGCGTCTACGTCCTGTCCTTTGACAAGGAGAAGCGCAAGATCTCCCTGGGCATGAAAGACCGCTCCCAGGATCCCTGGGCCAAGTTCATCGAGCAGTACGACGTGGGCAGCGTCCTCACCGCCAAGGTGGTCAAGTTGATGACCTTCGGCGCCTTTGCCGAGGTCCTCCCCGGCGTGGACGGCCTGATCCACATCTCCCAGCTCTCCGACCACCGGGTGGAGAAGCCGGAGGACGTGGTCAGCGAGGGCCAGGAGGTCACCGTGATGATCACCGCCATCGACAAGGAGAACAAGAAGATCTCCCTGTCCATCCGCGCCCTGATGGAGGAGGCCCAGGCCGCCAAGGCCGCCGCCGCGGCGGAGACCGCCATGGAGCCCGACGAGGTGGTCGCCACCAGCGACAGCTCCGCCACCACCATCGCCCCCGCCTTTGACGAGCCCGCCGAGGAGGCCCCCGTGGCCGAGGCTCCCGTCGAGGCTCCCGCTGTGGAGGCCCCCGCCGAGGAGGAGAAGGCCCCCGCCCAGCCGGAGGAGTGATCCTCTCCCCCGGCCCATAGCGTGAGAGGACTGGGCACGCCCGTGCCGGGCGTGCCCTCTCTTTGTGCCAACGAGATAGAGAGAGGAGGGACAGGCCGTGCTCACGGGCAAGGACGCCGCCGAATTCTGCCAGCTTCGCCGCCAGGCCATCGCCCTGGACTACCCCCAGCTCAACCCCCAGCAGCTGGAGGGGGTCCTGACCACCCAGGGGCCCCTGCTCCTTCTGGCCGGGGCCGGCAGCGGCAAGACCACCGTGCTCATCCAGCGGGTGGCCGACCTCATCACCTACGGCCGGGGCGCGGACGCCCAGGACGTGCCCGGCGGCGTGGGGCAGGAGGATCTGGCCTTCCTGCGGGACTATGTGGCCGCCGGAGGCGGGGACCGGGGCCGGATGCGGGCCCTGTGCGCCCTGGACCCGGCCGCCCCCTGGTCCATCCTGGCCATCACCTTCACCAACAAGGCCGCCGGGGAGCTGAAGGACCGCCTGGCCCAGCAGCTGGGGCCGGAGCTGGCCGGGGACGTCTGGGCCGCCACCTTCCACTCCGCCTGTCTGCGCATCCTCCGCCGGGACATCCACCGCCTGGGCTTCGACTCCTCCTTCACCATCTACGACGCCGACGACTCCCTGCGGGTCATCAAGGACATCCTGAAGACCAAGGAGCTGGACGACAAGATCTTTGTCCCCCGGGCGGTGCTGAGCCAGATCTCCAAGGCCAAGGACCAGGAGCTGCTGGCCGACGCCTACGCCGCCCGCCAACGGAAGACCGGGGACGTGTACCTGATGAAGGTGGCCGAGGTCTACACGGAGTACCAAAAGCGCCTCTGGGACGCCGGGGCGCTGGACTTTGACGACCTGATCCTCCACACCGTCCGCCTGCTGGACCAGGACCAGACGGTCCGGGAGTTCTACCAAAACAAGTTCCGCTACATCCTCATCGACGAGTACCAGGACACCAACGCCCTGCAGTACCGCCTGGCCTCCCTGCTGGCGGGCAAGTGGCAAAACATCTGCGTGGTGGGAGATGATGACCAGTCCATCTACCGCTTCCGGGGTGCCACCATCGAAAACATCCTCTCCTTCGAGAACCAGTACAAGGGGGCGCGGGTCATCCGGCTGGAGCAGAACTACCGCTCCACCGGCCACATCCTGGACGCCGCCAACGCCGTCATCGCCAACAACCTGGGCCGGAAGGGCAAGAGGCTGTGGACCCGGCACGGCCGGGGGGAAAAGCTCTGCCACTACACCGCCATGAACGAGTCCGACGAGGCCCAGTATGTGGCCTCCCAAATCATCGACGGGGTGCAGGCGGGGCAGCGCTGGCAGGACTTCGCCATCCTCTACCGGATGAACGCCCAGTCCAACCAGATCGAAAACGCCCTGAAGCGCAACGGCATCCCCTACCGCATCTACGGCGGCACCCGCTTCTTCGACCGGGCGGAGGTGAAGGATATGCTGGCCTACCTCTTCGTCCTCCACAACCCCGCCGACGACCTGCGGCTGCTGCGGATCGTCAACAACCCGCCCCGGGGCATCGGGGCCACCACCCTGGACCGGGCCCAGACCCTGGCCGCCGGTCAGGGACTCTCGCTGTGGCAGGTCCTCTCCCACGCCGGGGAGTACCCCGCCCTGGAGAAGGCCCAGGGCAAGCTCTCCGCCTTCGTGGCCATGATGAGCGAGCTCCACAGCCTGCTCGACACCATGCCCCTCAACGACTTCTACGAGGAGCTGCTTTCCCGCACCGGCTACGCGGTGATGCTGGAGAGCCGGAACACCGTGGAGGACGCCACCCGGCTGGAAAACGTCCGGGAACTGCTCACCTCCATCAACGGCTACCTGGAGGAGGCGGAGGACACGGCCAGCCTGGCCGGTTTTCTGGACGAGATCTCCCTCTACACCACCCTGGACGACGGAGAGGTGGGGGAGAACTGCGTCTCCATGATGACCATGCACGCCGCCAAGGGGCTGGAGTTCCCCACCGTCTTCTTGGTGGGGATGGAGGACGGGGTCTTCCCCGGCCTGCGCTCCATCGGCGACGCCGACCAGATGGAGGAGGAGCGGCGGCTCTGCTATGTGGCCATGACCCGGGCCAAGGAGCGGCTCTACCTGACCTCCGCCGCCCAGCGGATGCTCTTTGGCCACACCACCTGCAACCAGCCCTCCCGCTTCGTCCGGGAGATCCCCTCCGAGTTCGTGGAGCGGAGCGGCCGGGACCTTTTCCGCCGGGACCCGCTGGAGGAGCCCGGCTCCGCCGCCCTGGAGCGGCGGGCCGCTCCGTCCCGCTCCCCCCTCTCCGCCTCCGACTGGGGGGACTCCCCCTTCGCCGCCCCCTACCGGCCCGGCGGCCGGCGCTCCGCCTCCGGCACCTTCCGGGAGTACCACCTGGACGAGGAGGAGGTGGACGGCTCCACCGGGGTCTTCACCCGGGGGCGGCGGCCCGCCTCGGCGGCCACCGTCTCCACCGGCCGGACCTCCTCCCCCCGGCCCGCCGCCCAGCTGCCCGACTTCCACGTGGGGGACCAGGTGGACCACTCCGCCTTCGGCCACGGCCTGGTGCTGGCGGTCAAGCCCATGGGGGGCGACGCCCTGGTCGAGATCGCCTTCGACCAGGTGGGCACCAAGCGGCTCATGCTGAAAAGCGCCGCCCAGCACATGAAAAAGGCGTAAAGGGCTTTCCCTTTACGCCTCCAGCCAGAACCGCCAGGGGAAGTCCCTGGCCTCCTGGGCGTAGTCGATGCCGACCCTTGGGCCGTGGCGGATCTCCCCCACCGGCCCCTGCCGGGGCAGGAGGTAGAGCGGCGGGGTCAGCAGGTCGTGTCCGTCCATGGACCTGTCAAGGGAAATAGCTTTACAGACTTTCCCCGGCCCGTTGAGGAAATTTCGCCGCTGATAGGCCGTCAGCCGGTCCAGAGGGCAACCGAAGCGCAGGGCGGCCATGGTCTCCGCCCCCGCCAGGGGCTCCAGCCCCCGGATCAGCACCGCCGCCGGCTCCCCCGGCGCCTCGGTCACCAGGTTCAGGCAGGTATACATCCCGTAGATGAGGTAGAGGTAGGCGGTGCCCGGCCGGGCGAACAGGGTCTCGGTCCGTGGGGTGCGCCGGTAGCCGTAGGCGTGGCAGGCCTTGTCGCACCGGCCGATGTACGCCTCCGTCTCGGTGATCCGGCCCACCAGGCGCTCCCCCTCCAGCTCCCGGACCAGGACGCAGCCCAGCAGGTCCTGGGCCACGGTCAGGGTGTCCCGGCGGTAGAAGTCCCGCCCCAGGATCTCCATCCTCGCTCCCCCCTTTTGGCCCATCATATCAACCTCCAAAGGAGAAGTCAAGCCATGGTCCGGACCCAGTCCTCCCCCTCCCCGTCCCCCTCCGCTCCCTCCCCCAAGGCCGAGCCCCGGCTCTGGCCCCGGCTCATGCT
>CANRBW010000109.1 GCA_947628975.1 uncultured Oscillospiraceae bacterium
GCTGGAGTTCCCGGTGGTGGCGGTGGGCGGCCTGGGCAAGCGGTTCAACCGCAGTGACGACCGCGAGCCCATGCTCTTCCACCGGGAGATGGGCCTGGGCCCCCAGGGGATCGACCCGGAGCGGTCCATCCGCTACCCCACCCTGGCCCGGTACGCCGTCCAGTCCCGCCAGGAGCGGGAGATGTACAGCGAGGAGCTGCGGCTTTTGTATGTGGCCCTCACCAGGGCCAGGGAGAAGCTGATTTTGGTCTGCGCCGCGCGGGACCTGGAGGGGGAGCTGGACAAGCTGCTGCCGGTGGCCCAGCTGCCCGTCCCGGCGGAGCTGTTGGCCCAGCTGCCTACGGTGGGCCACTGGGTCCTGGCCGCCGCCCTGTGCCGCCCGGAGGCGGAGTTCCTGCGGCGGGGGTGGCCCCTAGCCCAGGTCCCGGCGGCGGACGCCTTCTACGGCGCGGCCTGGGAGGTGGCGGTCCACCAAGGGGAGGACTACCTCCGGCCCCCCGCCCGGCCTGGGGCGGACCCGGTCCGCCGGGAGAGGGAGGAGGAGGTCCCCCTGCCCGACTACCGCTGGCGCTATCCCTGGCAGGCGGCCACGGCGCTGCCCTCCAAGCTCACCGCCACCCAGCTCAAGGGCCGGGCCCTGGACCAGGAGACCGCCCAGGACGCGCCGCCCGCCGCCCGGCCCATCCTCTTTGACCGGCCCGACTTCGCCGAGGAGCGGGGCCTGACCGCCGGGGAGCGGGGCACCGCCCACCACCTGGTGATGCAATACCTGGACTACGCCCAGGCGGACAGCCTGGACCACCTCCGGGGGGAGATCGCCCGGCTGGTGGAACGGGGCTTCATCACCCCCCAGCAGGGCCGGGCGGTGGAGCCGGGGGTGCTGTTGGACTTCTTCACCTCCCCCCTGGGCCGACAGGCCCTGGCGGCGGGGGAGGGTCTGCGCCGGGAGTTCAAGTTCTCCGTCCTGGAGCCGGCAGAGCGCTACTTCCCGGAGCTGGAGCCGGGGGAGGAGATCCTGATGCAGGGAGTGGTGGACTGCTGGTTCGACACCCCGGAGGGCCTGGTCATCCTGGACTTCAAGAGCGACCGGGTCACCGACGGGACGGTGGCCCAGCGGGCCGAGGAGTACCGCCCCCAGCTGGAGGCGTACGCCGCCGCCCTCTCCAAGCTCCTGGTCCGGCCGGTGGCCCGAAAGGTCCTCTGGTTCTTCGCCCTCAGCCGCCCGGTGGAGCTGTGACCCCCGCATGTCGTGTGCGCGCACAAAAACGCCCCGCGGCCGACGGAGCCCCGTCGTAACGAACCGTTCGCAAGGAGCACCCGCCCGTCGTGTGTGCGCACAAAAACGCCCCGCGGCTGGATGGAGCCCCGTCGTTACGGGCCGCTCGCAAGGAGCACCCGCGTGTCGTATATGCGCACAAAAACGCGGTCAGGAGGCGTTGCCTCCCGGACCGCGCTTTTGTTTTGTCCACAGCCGGACCGCCGGTCAGCGGACGGTCACGTCCGCCCTGGTGACCCGTTCCCAGGAGAACTCCCCCACCAGCTCCCGGGGGGTCACCGGCCGGGGCCGGTCCAGCAGACCGGCCCAGAAGGCCAGCCGGCCCACGATCTCCCCGGCGCTGTGGCGGCGGCTCATGGCCCGGAGGGACAGGTCCCCCTCCCGCTTGGACAGCCTCCGGCCGTCGGGGGCCAGGAGCAGGGGGACGTGGTAGTACCGGGGGTGGGGGAAGCCCAGCTCCTCCTGGAGCCAGAGCTGCTGGGGGGTGGAGGGGAGCAGGTCCCGGCCCCGGACCACCTGGGTCACCCCGGCGTCGCCGTCGTCCACCACCACCGCCAGCTGATAGGCGAACAGGCCGTCGGAGCGGCGGAGGATGAAGTCCCCCACCTCCCTGGCCAGGTCCGCCCGGAAGGGGCCCTGGAGCCCGTCGCGCAGGGCGACCTCCCTGGCGGGGACCAGCGCCCGGAGGGCGGGGCGGCGGCCCTGGGCCTCCCGCGCGGCCCGGTCCTGGGGGGAGAGGCCCCGGCAGGTCCCGGCGTAGACCGGGGCGGCGCCGTGGGGGGCGCTGGCCTCGGTGACGGCGTGGAGCTCCCGGCGGGAGCAGTAGCAGGGGTAGACCAGCCCCCGCTCCGCCAGGGTCGCCAGACAGTCCTGATACCGCGCCCCCCGCTCCGACTGCCACACCGGCGGCGCGTCCCAGTCCAGCCCCAGCCAGGCCAGGTCCTCCATCACCGCCAGGGCGTAGGGTCTGGGGCAGCGGGGGCGGTCCAGGTCCTCCAGCCGCAGCAGCACCTCGCCCCCCTCGGACCGGGCCCCCAGCCAGGCCAGCAGGGCGGCGAAGGCGTTGCCCAGGTGCATCGCCCCGCTGGGGCTGGGGGCCAACCGACCCACCGTCCGCGCCATAGCCGCCCCTCCCTTCCGCGGGTAGCGCCCGCATGGTGCGCCCATTATAGCACAGCCTGTCCCCCCGCCGCAAGCGGTCCCCGCCGGGGCGGGAGAGGGGGGCGGGACCGCCGGAAGATACAAAATAAGGGGGGATACGATTTTTCCCACCACAAGGGGTTGACAGAACGGTTGCGATGTGTTACAATTTGGTTACATCAAGTTAGGAGGGGCAATATGGCTAAAAAGGAACTGCCTTTGGAATACAAGGGGCACCCGCTCCGCCGGAAGGGCAACATGATCTATTACGGCTCCATGGCCGACAAGTATATCATCCTGCTGACCATCAACGACGCCAAGAGCGTGGACGACCTGGACGTGCCCACCAAGGTGAGCATCCAGCTCCAGCTCACCGACCCGGACCTGCGCTCCAGGGACCGGGTGGTGAAGAAGTCGGAGAAGGACAGCCTCTACGCCGCCATGGACGTGGGCGCGGTCTGGCTGGAGCGGGCGCTGACCAGTATGTAAGCGCCCCGCGGGCCGGTGCGAAAGAGAAGACCACACAAGGGGGAACCTGAAGTGAATTGGAAAAAGCTGGTCAGCGGCGGCGCTCTGGCCGCCGCTTTGGCCGGGGCCACCATGGTCTCCGCCGCCGCCGACTTCATCGGCGTGGGCACGGTGACGGGGGACGGGCTGCGGCTGCGCTCCGGCGCGGGCACCGAGAACGCCGTCCTGGCCACCGCCAACGCGGGGGACCTGGCTATGGTGATCGGGGAGGAGAACGGCTGGTACAAGGTGGACTTCGGCACCCAGGTGGGCTATATGTCCGGGGGCTATGTGAACGTGGCCGCCGCGGTGGACGCCGACCTGGGCCTGGGGATGGTGACCACCAGCGGCTCGGTGCTGAACCTGCGGGCCCAGGCCGGGACGGACGGCGCGGTGCTGGCCCGGATCCCCAACGGCACCGCCGTGGACCTGGTGGGCTTCGCCTCCGGGTGGTATAAGGTCAACTACCAGGGCACTGTGGGCTATGCCAGCAGCGCGTACATCACCCCCGTGCTGGACGCCGCCGGCACCCGCCGGGACGGGGACAACGTGGCCCAGACCGCCCAGGCCGGCGCCCTGGGGCAGAAGATCGTCAACGAGGCCATGAAGCACGTGGGCAAGCGCTACGTCTACGGCGCCAAGGGCCCCAAC
This sequence comes from uncultured Oscillospiraceae bacterium, assembly GCA_947628975.1. Classification (GTDB taxonomy): domain Bacteria; phylum Bacillota; class Clostridia; order Oscillospirales; family Oscillospiraceae; genus MGBC124762. The sequence continues at coordinate 3,575 of CANRBW010000109.1, forward strand.
GCCTTTGACTGCTCCGGCTTCCCCTACTCCTGCGTCAAGCAGGCCAGCGGCGGCTCCATCCTGCTCTCCGGCGGCTCCACCAGCCAGTGGTACTCCGCCCCCGGCCAGCGGATCTACTCCATCAGCGAGCTCCAGCCCGGCGACCTGTTCTTCATCTGCGACCCCGCTTACAGCGGCGGCAAGGCCACCTCCCATGTGGCCATCTACGCCGGCAACGGCAACCTGGTCCACGCCTCCGACAGCCGGACCGGCGTAATCGTCAACCCCATCAAGGACAAGGACCGCCGCTACTTCGTGGGCGCCATCCGCCTGGGGTAAGAGACCAGCCCGACCCTGTGTCCGCCGCCTCCCCTCCGGCCCGGCCGGAGGGGAGTTTTCCTACCCGCCGGGGGAGGAAAGACCTTGCGAAACGTGGCAGGATATGGTAGAATATCCGTATAGCGGATATTCTACCACTGGATGCCGCCTTGCGGCCGTGGCGACGAAAACGGCTGCCGAGGACAAAACAGAGAGGGAGTGGGGGCGTGAAGAAGGAGGATCGGACCGCCAAAAAACAGCGGGAGGACCGGGCGCTGAACCGGGTCCTGTGCTGGTTCGGCGGCGCGGTGGTCTTGGAGTTCTTCCTGCTCCTGCTCAACCGCTTCTACTTCGTGGACCACAACGGGGGGAACGTGGCCCTCTCCCGTGGGCTGTTCCGGTTTTTGCGCGTGTCGGCCTGGGTCCTTCTGGCGGTGACGGCGGCCTTCGCCCTGTGGTGGCTCCTGCGCCGCCGCCAGGGGAAGAAGACCGCCCTCCAGAGCGGAGGCTGCGTCTGCGCCGGGGCGCTGTTTCTGTGCGCCTTTGTGGCGGGGGTCTGGGGGAACTACGGCGGGGTGCGCTTCCTCTACGTCTGCGTCCCGGTGGTGGCGGTGCTGGCCCTGGTGTACTACCTCTACCAGCGGGAGTTCTTCCTGGTGGCCCTCCAGGGGGGCGTGACGCTGTTCGCCCTGTGGTTCTATCACAGCTTCTCCGGCCGGATCGACGGGGCGGTCTACGCCGTGATGGGGACGGTGCTGGCCCTCACCGCGGCGGCGGTGGTCCTGCTGGTCCTGCTCCAGCGGGGGAAGGGCGCCCTGGGGAAGCGCCGCGTCTTGCCCAAAAAGGCCAACTACCTCCCCCTGTATATCGCCGCCGGCGTCACCGTGGCGGCCCTTCCGGCGGCCATGCTCCTCGGCCAGACCGCGGCCTACGCCGCCATCTTCGCGGTGGTGGCCTGGCTCTTCGGCGCCGCCATCTACTACACCGTGCGGCTGATGTGACCGCGCGGCCTCCCCGACGTGTGGAAAGCCGCCCGGAGCGAGAGCGCTCCGGGCGGCTTTTTCCCTGTCCCGGCGGGGGCTGGCGGGGTTAGACCCCGGGGAATCGCGACGGGAATCTTGCATGGCGCGGAGGGGACGTTGCGGCGGCAAAAGTCAGGAAAACTGCGAGATTTTCGGGAAAACCGTCCGGTTTTCCCGAAAATGGCTGGAGCGGAAAAGTTGACATAATGCGTGGAAATAATAAAAAATACTCCCGGTATAGCGGGGAAAAAGCCCTCGGTTTTTGTCGTCGAAAAAGGGCGGCGTTGGTATTTCAACATTTCCACAAAGTTTTCCACATGAAATAGGGCGGACCCCCGGCAAGGGGGCCGTCCCAAAGTTTACATAAGGATAAGTCTTTCCAGGGATTTCCAGAACCGTGCAAGAAACCGGGCGGACTTGCAGACCCGGCTTCACCCCAGGGAGAGGTCCCTGGTGGCGTAGGCGTTCAGGTCGGGCCCGGCCCGGTGGCCGGCCAGGTACTCGTAGTACCCCTGGGCGCCGATCATAGCGGCGTTGTCCCCGCACAGCCGCAGAGGCGGCACATAGAGGCGCTTGCCGAATCTTTCGCAGGCGGTCTGGAAATCCGCCCGGATGCGGGAGTTGGCGGCCACGCCCCCGGCCACGGCCACGGCGGGATAGCCCAGGGCACGGGCAGCGCCGACGGTGCAGCGCACCAGCATC
>CANRBW010000110.1 GCA_947628975.1 uncultured Oscillospiraceae bacterium
GTGCTCTGTGACCGGGCCCCTATCGTTTTTTGGGAGGTGCGCGGATGTACCAGGCCCTCTATCGGAAATACCGGCCCCGGACCTTCTCCGACGTGGTGGGACAGTCCCACATCACCGACACCCTGCGCCGCCAGGTCCAGGAGGGGCGGCTGAGCCACGCCTACCTGTTCACCGGCACGCGGGGCACCGGAAAGACCACCTGCGCCAAGATCCTGGCCAAGGCGGTGAACTGCGAGCACCCCGTCAACGGCGACCCCTGCAACCGCTGCCCCTCCTGCCTGGGGCTGGACAGCGGCGCCATTTTGGACGTGCTGGAGCTGGACGCGGCCTCCAACAACAGCGTGGACAACGTCCGCGCCCTCCGGGAAGAGGCGGTCTACACCCCCGGCAGCGTGAAGAAGCGGGTCTACATCATCGACGAGGTCCATATGCTCTCCACCTCCGCCTTCAACGCCCTGCTGAAGATCCTGGAGGAGCCGCCGGAGCACCTGATGTTCATTCTGGCCACCACCGAGGTGCACAAGGTCCTGCCCACCATCCGCTCCAGGTGCCAGCAGTTCGCCTTCAAGCGCATCCTCCCCGCCGACATCGCCGCCCGGCTGACCCAGGTGGCGGGGCAGGAGGGGATCGACCTGGCCCCCTCGGGGGCGGAGTTGATCGCCCGTCTGGCCGACGGCGGACTGCGGGACGCGCTGAGCCTGCTGGACCAGTGCCGGACGGGGGAGGGGACGGTGGACGACCGGGCGGTGGTGGCCGCCCTGGGGATGGCCGGCAATCTGGAGACCGCCCGGCTCCTCACCGCCCTGGCCAAGGGGGACACCGCCTCCGCCCTGGAGCGGCTGGGCCGGCTCTACCAGGCGGGGAAGGACATCCGGACCATGCTGGGGGAGCTGTCCGCCCTGTGCCGGGACCTGCTCATCCGCAAGACCGCCCCCCAGAGCGGCGGCGCCCTCCTCACCGGAGGGTATGACGACGCCACCATGCGCGCCCTCTCCGAGGGGCTCACCGCCCCCCGGCTCATCCAGATGCTCACCGTGCTCCAGCAGACGGCGGGGGACCTGGCCCGCAGCGCCAACCAGCGCACCGACGCGGAGCTGTGCCTGATCCGCCTGGGGGACCCCGGCCTGGACGACAGCGCCCTGGGCCTCTCCGCCCGGGTGGCCCGGCTGGAGACCATGATGGCCTATCCCGCCCCCGCCCCGGCCGGGGCGAGCGTTTTGGAGGACCTGACCGACGACCCGGACGCCCCGCCCCCCTGGGAGGAGGAGCCGCCTCCGGAGCCGGACGCGCCGCCCCCCTGGGAGGAGGACCGGCCCGCCCCGGCACATCAGACCACCCCGCGGACCACGCCGCCTTTGGCGGCTTCGACCCAGACCACCGTCCCGTCGGCCCCGGTCGCTACGCCAATCCAAACGGCGGCCTCGGCGGCCCAGGCGACTTCGACCCCGACGGCGGCCCAGCCGGCCCAGCCAGCCGCTCCCGCGGCCCGGACCAAGGTAGTCCACAGCCCGACGGGCCGGGTGACCGCCCCGCCCCAGACCACCGCGCGGACCACGCCGCCCCCTTGGGAGGAGGACCGGCCCGCCCCGGCGGTTCAGACCACCCCGCGGACCACGCCGCCTTTGGCGGCTTCCGCCCAGACCACTGCCCCGGCGGCCCCGGCCGCCGCTTCCGCGACTTCGACCCCGACGACAACTCCGGTCCAGGCGGCCGCTCCCGTGACGCCGCCGGTTCAGACATCGCCTACGACGCCGGTCCAGACGCCGGTCCAGCCGGCCGTCCCCGCGGCTTCGACTTCGACGACAACTTCGGCCCCGGCGGCCCAGGTCGCCGCCCCGGCCCCGGCCCAGGGCGGGGGAGAGGACCGGGACTTCTGGCCCGCTCTGCTGCCGGGGCTCAAGCCCCTGCTGTCCCCGGCGGTGTGGCCCTTCGTGTCCAACCCGGCCATGTCGGTGGGGGTGTTGTGCGGGGACGTTTTGACCCTGGAGGCCAAGGTGGGGGTCACCAAGTCCATGATCGACAAGCCGGAGGTGCTGGCCGTCATCGCCCAGGCCGCCCAGAGCCGTCTGGGCCGCCCGGTCCGGGTCGCGGTCACCGCGCCGGCCCCCGCGGCGGGGGATCTGGAGGAGCTGCTGGCGATGGGTCGTCGTCTGGACGGCAAGGGATAAGAAAAAGACCATTTGAAGGGAGTTTTGTCCAATGGCGAAGGGATTCAACAGCCGCGGCATGGGCGGTATGGGCGGCGGCATCAACATGAACATGATCAAAAAGGCCCAGAAGATGCAAGAGGATATGCAGAAGATGCAGGAGGAGCTGGAGCAGGCCAGCTACACCGCCACCGCCGGCGGCGGCGTGGTCACCGCCGTGGTCTCGGGGAAGAAGGAACTCAGCGGGCTGACCATCGACCCCGAGGCGGTGGATCCGGAGGACGTGGAGATGCTCCAGGACCTGATCATCGCCGCGGTGAACGAGGCCCTGCGCGCCGCCGACGAGGCCGCCGCCCAGGGGATGCAAAAGCTCACGGGGGGCCTGAACCTCCCCTTCTGAGGCGGGAGAGAAGACAAAAAAGAAGCCGGGGCAAGCGTTTCGCTTGCCCCGACTTGGTACGGCTGAAGGGATTCGAACCCCCGACCTACTGGTTCGTAGCCAGTCACTCTATCCAGCTGAGCTACAGCCGCGAATACCGCCCTTGCGGACAGCGGATTTATGTTAGCACATTCCGCCTGGAAATGCAAGGAGTTTTTTCAAACTTTTTTTCCCGGCCGCAAAAATTTGAAAAAGGTGTTGACAGCCCGGCCGCAAGATGGTATTATAACTCTTGCGTCCAGTGACCCTTTGCGGGTCGCGGCATTCGCGCGAGTGGTGGAATTGGTAGACTCGCTGGCTTCAGGTGCCAGTGTTCGCAAGGACGTGCGGGTTCGACTCCCGCCTCGCGCACCAAGGTCGGAGCCCATAGGGCTCCGACCTTTTTCTGTCCGGCGGTGAACAGAGAGACGCCCGGCGTGGGGCGTCTCTCTTTTTCGTCCGGCGGCTCAGTGGGGCAGCTTTTCCACCACCGCGTCGGCGGCGTTTTCAGCCAGGCGGCCGGCCTGCTTAACGGTCCTCTGGGCAGCCTGCTTGATGCTCTTCTCGTTTTTCATCATGGTGGCCCCCACGGCGGCGCCGGCCACCATCCCCAGGCCGACCCCTTTCAGAAACGGGTGTCCGTTCATGTCGCTCCCTCCTTTGACCTTGTTAGTATGGCCCGAATTTATAAAAAATCCATTGCGCATCCCCGCCATTTTCTGTATAATAGACCCAGCGTAACATCGGGGAAAAGAGGAGGGGGCGCGGGTGAAGCTGTTACTCAGGCAGGGGCGGTTCATCGACCCGGTGGGCCAGGTTGACACGGTGACGGACATCCTGCTGGAGGACGGCAAGGTCGCCCTGATCGCCGACGGCATCCGGGAGCGCGCCGCCCAGACCGTGGACGCGGCCGGTCTGGTGGTGAGCGCGGGGCTGGTGGATATGCACGTCCACCTCCGGGACCCCGGCCTGACCCACAAGGAGACCATCCCCACCGGCCGGGCCGCCGCCGCGGCGGGCGGGGTGACCGCCATGGCCTGTATGCCCAACACCAACCCCACCGCCGACGCGCCGGAGGTCATCCGCTACATCCTGGACCGGGCCGCCGGGCCCGGCCCCAGGGTCTTCCCCATCGCCGCCCTCACCCTGGGGGAGAAGGGGGTGACCCTCACCCGCGCCAGAGCCCTCCGGGAGGCGGGGGCGGTGGCCCTGTCCGACGACGGCATGCCGGTGCAGAGCGCCAACGTCATGCGCGACGCGCTGATCCTGGCCGCCCAGGAGGGGATGAGCGTCCTCACCCACTGCGAGGACGGGGACATGGTGGGCAACTTCGCGGTGAACGAGGGCCGGGTCTCCCGCGCCCTGGGCATCCCCGGCCGACCCGCCATCGCCGAGGAGCTGATGGTGGCGCGGGACGCCATGCTGGCCGAGGAGACCGGCGGCGCGGTCCACATCTGCCACGTCTCCACCGCCCGGAGCGTGGCCATCATCCGGGCCTTCAAGCGCCGGGGGGTCCGCGTCACCTGCGAGACCTGCCCCCAGTACTTCTCCCTCACCGAAGACGAGGTCCTGCGCCAGGGCTCCCTGGCCCGGGTCAACCCGCCCCTGCGGACCCAGCGGGACGTGGAGGGGATCATCCAGGGCCTCCAGGACGGCACCATCGACGCCATCGCCACCGACCACGCCCCCCACGCCGCCCAGGAGAAGGCCCGCCCCCTCACCGAGGCCCCCAGCGGCATGGTGGGGCTGGAGACCTCTCTGGCCGTGGCCCTCACCGCCCTCTACCACACTGGGCGGTTGTCCCTCAGCGCCCTGCTGGAGAAGATGACCGCCGCCCCCGCCGCCATCCTGGGCATCCCCTGCGGCCGCCTGGCCATCGGCGGGCCGGGGGACGTGGTGGTCTTCGACCCGGACCAGCCCTGGACGGTGGAGCCGGAGCGGTTCCGCTCCATGGGCCGCAACACCCCCTACGGTGGCAAGACCCTGCGGGGGAGAGTGAAGTATACCATCGTAGACGGCCAGATCGTCTACCAGGACCAATAACCCGAAAAGGAGAGTGCCCCCATGTCCTTCGACGCCCTGCAAGAGAAAATCCGCAAGCTGAAAAACCCCACCGTGGCCGGTCTGGACGCGCGGCTGGAGTACATCCCGCCCCAGCTGGTGGCGGCGTGCTTTGAGAAGTACGGCGAGACGCTGGAGGGGGCGGCCCAGGCGGTGTACCGCTACAACTGCGACCTGATGGACGCCCTCCAGGGGGTGGTCCCGGCGGTGAAGCCCCAGGCGGCCTACTACGAGCTGCTGGGCTGGCCGGGGGTGAAGGCCCTGGCGGACACCATCGCCTACGCCCACGACAAGGGCTACTACGTCATCGCCGACGTCAAGCGCGGCGACATCGGCTCCACCGCCCAGGCCTACGCCGAGGGCTGGCTGGGCAAGAGCAAGGTGGGCGGCCAGGCCATCGCCCCCTTTGGCGCGGACTGCGTCACCGTCAACGGCTACATGGGCTCGGACGCCATCCTGCCCTTCCTGGACATCGCCAAGGCCGAGGACAAGGACGTGTTTTTGCTGGTGAAGACCTCCAACCCCTCCTCCGGGGAACTCCAGGACCTGGTGGCGGGGGACCGGCAGGTCTACACCGTCATGGCCGATCTGTGCGCCCGACTGGGCAAGGGCACAGAGGGGGAGCGGGGCTTCCAGGCCCTGGGCGCGGTGGTGGGCGCCACCTACCCCGTGGAGCTGAAGGAGCTGCGCCGCCGCATGGAGCGCACCTTCTTCCTGGTTCCCGGCTACGGGGCCCAGGGCGGCGGCGGGGAGGACGTGCGCCACGCCTTCGACCGCCGGGGCTGGGGGGCCGTCATCAACTCCTCCCGGGGCATCCTGTGCGCCTGGAAGAAGGCCGAGAACGGCCAGGAGCGCTACAAGGAGGCCGCCCGCCAGGCCGCCGAGGCCATGCGGGACGACATCAAGCGCTTCGTTACCATCGTCTGAAGGGGTGTGA
>CANRBW010000111.1 GCA_947628975.1 uncultured Oscillospiraceae bacterium
GGCCCCCATCCTCGCCAGCCACTCCAACAGCCGGGCCCTATGTTTTCACCCCAGGAACTTGACGGATGGGCAATTTACTGCCATAATGGAGCTTCGGGGAGCGGTGGGGCTGAACATGGCCGCCGACTTCCTCTCCCCGGAGCCCACGCTGGACACCCTGGTCCGGGTGCTGGAGCACTTCCTGGACCTGGGCGGGGAGGACACCGTGGCCCTGGGCGGCGACTGGGACGGCATCCAGCGTATGCCCAGGGAGGTGGAGGACGTCACCGGCTGGGCCCTCTTTTACCGGCGCCTGGAGGCGCTGGGATACAGCGGGGAGCTGTTGGACAAGCTGTTTTACAAAAATCTGATGAGAGTGGTGGAAGAAGTATGTACTATGTAAGTACCCGCGGCGGGACCGCCCGGGTGAGCGCGGCCCAGGCCATCGCCCAGGGCCTGGCCGGAGACGGCGGCCTGCTGACCCCGGAGGTGTTCATGCGCCTGTCGACCAACGCCTTGGACACCCTGAAGGAGATGCCCTATCCCCAGCGGGCGGTCTATGTGATGCAGGGCTTTTTGGAGGAGTTCTCTGCGGCGGAGCTGAGCGCCTTCGCCAAGGCGGCCTACGGCCCCCAGCGGTTCGACTGCCCGGAGGTGGCCCCGGTCCACCAGGTGGACGGGACCACCCACTGCCTGGAGCTGTGGCACGGGCCCACCTGCGCCTTCAAGGACATGGCTTTGCAGATGCTGCCCCACCTCCTCACCGCCTCTTTGAAGAAGATCGGCGAGCGCAAGCGGGTGTGCATCCTGGTGGCCACCTCCGGCGACACGGGCAAGGGCGCGCTGGAGGGCTTCCGGGACGTGGAGCAGACCCGCATCCTGGTGTTCTACCCCAAGGACGGCGTCTCCGCCATCCAGGAGCTCCAGATGACCACCCAGGAGGGGGAGAACGTGGGGGTGTGCGCCGTCAAGGGCAACTTTGACGATGCCCAGACCGGGGTGAAGGCCCTGTTCAGCGACCCGGAGCTCCGGGAGCGGCTGGGCAAGCGCCGGTGGCTGTTGTCCTCGGCCAACTCCATCAACTGGGGGCGGGTCCTGCCCCAGATCGTCTACTACGTCTCCGCCTACTGCGACCTTTTGAAGAGCGGCACCATCCAGAACGGGGACCGGGTCAACGTCTGCGTCCCCACCGGGAACTTCGGCAACATCCTGGCCGCCTACTACGCCAAGGCCATCGGGGTGCCCCTGGGGCGGCTCCTCTGCGCCTCCAACGCCAACAACGTGCTCACCGACTTCATCCGCACTGGCCTCTACGACAGGGAGCGGCCCTTCTACAACACCATCTCCCCCTCTATGGACATCCTGGTCTCCAGCAATCTGGAGCGGCTGCTGCTGGCCCTCTCCGAGGACCCGGCCCAGGTGGCGGACTACATGGAACAGCTCAGGACCACCGGCCGCTACCAGGTCTCCGACAAGGTGCTCCAAAAGCTCCAGCGGGAGTTCTCCGCCGGCTTCTGCGACGACGAGCAGACCAAGGCCCAGATCGCCAAGACCTGGAAGGAGCACCGCTACCTCATCGACCCCCACACCGCCGTGGCCTTCCACGTGCTGGAGGAGTACCGCCGCCAGAGCGGCGACGAGACCCCCACCATCGTGGTCTCCACCGCCAGCCCCTTCAAGTTCTGCGACAGCGTGCTGGACGCCCTGGGGGTGGCCGAGCGTGCCCAGGGCCTGGACATCCTGGACCAGCTGACCCAGGTGACCGGCTGTCCCACCCCCGCCCCCCTGGCCGGACTGAAGGGGAAGAGCGTCCGCTTCACCCAGTGGGTGGAGCGGGACGGCATGGCCGGCCAGGTGGAGGAGATCCTGCGCTGAGCGGGGTGAGGACGTGGCTCTCTTTGCCATAGGCGACACCCACCTGTCCCTGGGGGTGGCCAAGCCCATGGACGTGTTCGGCGGCGCGTGGGAGAACTATGTGGAAAAACTGCGGGAGGGCTTTGGGGCGGTGGCCCCGGAGGACACGGTGGTCCTGTGCGGCGACCTCTCCTGGGGGATGAGCCTGGAGGAGGCCCTGCCTGATTTCCGGTTTCTGGACGCCCTGCCGGGGACCAAGTACCTCGTCAAGGGCAACCACGACTACTGGTGGACCACCGCCAACAAGATGCGGACCTTCTGGGCGGCCAACGGCCTGACCACCCTCCGCCTGCTCCACAACGACTGCGCCTTCTACGGCCAGACCGCCCTGTGCGGCACCCGGGGGTGGTTCTTCGACCCGGCGGAGGCCGCCGCGGAGACCGACAAGGTCTACCGCCGGGAGCTGGCGCGGCTGGAGCGGTCCCTCCAGGCGGCGGGGGAGGCCCCCGTCAAGTTGGCCTTCCTCCACTACCCCCCCAGGTATCAGGGCTATGTCTGCCAGGAGGTGGTGGAACTGCTGGAGCGCTACCGGGTCAGCGGGTGCTTTTACGGCCATCTCCACGGCCCGGCCCACAAGCTGGCCCTCCAGGGACCGGCGGGGGGCGTGGACTACCGATTGGTCTCGGCGGACTACCTGAACTTCACGCCGAAAAAAATATTGGAATAGTGGGAAAAAACACTGGAAATCTTTTCCCCAATCTGCTAGAATGGAGCTGTTAAGGGCCTGTTGCGGCCCGGTTCAGCTGTGACAAGGGGCAACGGCCCAACGGGAGGAAACGGAAACATGAATGTAACCAGCAAAAAGCAGGGCGAGCACAACACGGTGGAACTGACCATCGAGGTGGACGCCCAGACCTTCGACCAGGCGGTCAACCAGGTCTATCTCCGGAAGCGCGGGCGGATCAACGTGCCGGGCTTCCGCCGGGGCAAGGCCCCCCGGAAGATCGTGGAGGCCATGTACGGCGCGGGCATCTTCTACGAAGACGCGGTGCAGGAGGTCTATCCCGCCGCCTACGAGGAGGCCCTGGCCCAAGAGAAGCTGGAGCCCGCCGCCTATCCCCGGATCCAGGTGGAGAAGGTGGACCGGGACGGCCTGGTCTTCCAGGCCACCGTGGCGCTGAAGCCGGAGGTCAAGCTGGCCCAGTACAAGGGCCTCACCGCCCCCAAGTCCGCCGCCGCCGTCACCGACGCCGACATCGACGGCGAGCTGGCCCCCTACATCCAGCGGGCCACCCGCCTGGTCAGCGTCAAGCGCAAGGCCAAGAAGGGGGACACCGCCGTCATCGACTTCGAGGGCTTTGACAACGGCGTGCCCTTCCAGGGCGGCAAGGGGGAGAACTACCCCCTGGAGCTGGGCTCCGGCAGCTTCATCCCCGGCTTTGAGGACGGGGTGGTAGGCATGAAGGCCGGGGAGGAGAAGGACCTGGACGTGACCTTCCCGGAGGAGTACACCCCGGAGCTGGCCGGCAAGAGCGTGGTGTTCAAGGTCAAGGTCCGGGAGGTCAAGGAGCCCCAGAAGCCGGAGCTGGACGACGAGTTCGCCAAGGACGTCTCCGAGTTTGACACCCTGGCCGACCTGCGCCGGGATCTGGGCGAAAAGCTCAAGGACCGCCGGGAGAGCCAGGCCAAGGCCGACTTCGAGCGGGCCATCACCGACCAGCTCATCGACAACATGGAGGCGGACGTGTCCGACATGATCATCCAGCAGCGGGCCGACCGCATGATGGAGGACTACGCCGCCCAGGTCCAGAGCCAGGGCATGGCCTTTGACCAGTACCTGGCCATGATGGGCCTGTCCACCGACCTGCTGAGGATGCAGGCCGTGGAGAGCGCGAAGAAGCGTGTGCTCAACGAGCTGGCGCTGGACGCGGTGGCCAAGGCCGAGGAGCTGGCCGTCTCCGAGGAGGAGAAGACGGAGGAGTACGAGCGCCTGGCCAAGGAGTACGACATGGAGGTGGACAAGGTCAAGGCCGCTGTGGCCGGGGAGGACCTGGAGCGGGACCTGCTGAGGAAGAAGGCCGCCCAGTTCGTCTTTGACAACGCCAAGGAGGGCAAGGCCCCCGCCAAAAAGGCCCCCAAGGCCGAGGCCGGGGAGCCGGCCAAGAAGCCCGCCGCCAAGAAACCCGCCGCCAAGAAGGCGTCCGCGAAAAAGACTGCCGAGGACGAGACCACGGAGAAGTCCCCCGCACAAAAGGCCGCCGAGGACGAGACTACGGAGAAGTCCCCCGCAAAAAAGGCCGCCGAGGACGAGACTACGGAGAAGTCCCCCGCACAAAAGGCCGCGGCAAAGAAGAGCGGGAAGAAGACCGAGGCGTAAACCATAGGGAATATTTGGGGCGGGATAGGTTATACTTTGGTGTAATGCTGTCCCGCACCCATTTTGTAAAGGAGATAAGACTATGCCGCTGATCCCTTATGTAGTAGAGCAGACCAACCGGGGCGAGCGCTCCTACGACATCTTTTCCCGTCTGCTCAACGACCGCATCGTCATGCTCAGCGAGGAGGTCAACTCCGCCACCGCCAGCGTGGTGGTGGCCCAGCTGCTGTTTTTGGAGGCCCAGGACCCGGACAAGGACATCCAGCTCTACATCAACAGCCCCGGCGGCTCCATCACCGACGGCATGGCCATCTACGACACCATGCAGTATATCAAGTGCGACGTGTCCACCATCTGCATCGGCCTGGGGGCCTCCATGGCGGCCTTTCTGCTCTCCGCGGGGGCGAAGGGGAAGCGCTTCGCCCTGCCCAACGCGGAGATCATGATCCACCAGCCCTCCGCCGGGACCCAGGGCCAGGTCACCGATATGGCCATCCACCTCAAGCGCTTTGAGTTCATCAAGACCCGGATGAACACCATCCTGGCCGCCAACACCGGCAAGAGCCTGGAGGAGATCACCGCCGCCTGCGAGCGGGACAACTTTATGACCGCCGAGGAGGCGGTGCGCTTCGGCCTGATCGACAAGGTCATCGTCAACCGGGAATAAGCCCCGGCCCAGCGAGGTGATACCATGCCCAACAACCAAGACAACAAGTCCATCCGCTGTTCCTTCTGCGGCAAGCCCCAGGAGCAGGTGAGCCGGATCATCGCCGGTCCGGGCGCCTACATCTGCAACGAGTGCATCCACCTGTGCATGAGCATCCTGGACGACGAGGACGAGGAGGATCTGGACCTGCCCCAGAGCGGCCAGGCCGCCATGGAGGACATCCCCACCCCCCAGGACATCCACCGTGTGCTGGACGAGTACATCGTGGGCCAGGAGGAGGCCAAGATCGCCCTGTCGGTGGCGGTGTACAACCACTACAAGCGCATCTTCCTGGGCGCGGAGGACGACGAGGTGGAGCTGCAAAAGAGCAACATCCTCCTCATCGGCCCCACCGGCTGCGGCAAGACCATGTTCGCCCAGACCCTGGCCCGGATCCTCCAGGTCCCCTTCGCCATCGCCGACGCCACCACCCTCACCGAGGCGGGGTATGTGGGGGACGACGTGGAGAACATCCTCCTCCGCCTGGTCCAGGCCGCCGACTACGACGTGGAGCTGGCCCAGCGGGGCATCATCTACGTAGACGAGATCGACAAGATCGCCCGCAAGAGCGAGAACACCTCCATCACCCGGGACGTGTCCGGCGAGGGGGTCCAGCAGGCCCTTTTGAAGAT
>CANRBW010000112.1 GCA_947628975.1 uncultured Oscillospiraceae bacterium
GGAGCTGGCCGGCCCTCCGCCATGGCGGCCAGCTCCCCCCGCTCGTCGGCCAGCCCCACCCGCCTGGGCGGACAGCCCTCCCCGGCGGAGAGACAGCGGATCAGCTCCCGGAGCAGGGTGGTCTTCCCCCCGCCCGGCGGGGAGAGGATCAGGGTGTTCTCCAGCGCCCCGTCCCGCCAGAGCCTGGGCAGTACCCCGGCGGCCACGCCTCTGCGCTCCCGCGCCACCCGCAGAGACAGGGAGGACACCGCCCGCAGGTTGACCAGCCGCTCCCCCTCCGTCACGCCGGAGCCGCACAGGCCCAGGCGGTGGCCGCCCCGGACGGTCACAAAGCCGTTTCGCAGCTGGGAGAGCACCGTGTGGACCGAGGAGGCGCTGGCCAGCTCCAGGACGGTCTCCAGGGTGGCCGAGGTGACCTGGGTCCCTGGCAGGGGCTCCTCCCCCTCCGGGTAGCCCACGGCGAGGGGGCGGCCCGCCCGCAGTCTCAGCTCCTCCACCCGGTCCCGGTCCGCCTCCGGCAGCGCCAGCACCCGGCGGCGCAGGGCCTCGGGCAGAACCAGGACCGCCTGGGCCAACCCACCGGACTGTGACAGCTCCACGCCCCATCCCTCCCTTTCCGCGTGTCACAGTCTATGAACGCCTGTCCCACTTTAGAAGCGGACCTGGGACAAACTTTTTGCGCGACAAAACACCCGCCGGGCCCTGCGGGGCCCGGCGGGTGTTTGGAAGGCGGGTTTTGGTCGGAAATTGGCGGAAGTTTACTGCTGGAGGAACTTTTCCAGACGGTCCAGGCCCTCCCGGATGTTCTCCATGGAGGTGGCGTAGGACCAGCGGACGAAGTTGGGCGCGCCGAAGCCGCTGCACGGCACCACCGCCACCAGCCCCTCTTTCAAAAACAGGTCGGCGAAGTCGTCCCCGTCCCGGATGGTCACGCCGTGGAGGGTCTTGCCCACCAGCTTTTCCAGGTTCATCATCACATAGAACGCGCCCTGTGGCTTGATACAGCTGACGCCGGGGATGGTGTTCATCCGCTCCACGATGTAGTTGCGCCGCTCCTCAAAGGCCGCGCGCATATCGTCGATGTCCCCCTGCTCCCCGGACAGGGCCTCCACCGCGGCCCACTGGGCGATGGTGCTGGGGTTGCCGGTGGAGTGGCTCAGGTAGTTGGCCATGATCTTGGCCAGCTGAGGGTTGGCGGCGGCGTACCCGATCCGCCAGCCGGTCATGGCGTAGGACTTGGACACCCCGTTGACCAGGATGGTCCGCTCTTTGACCTCCTCCCCCAGGGAGGCGAAGCTGGTGAACTTGGCCCCGTCGTAGATCAGGCTGTAATAGATCTCGTCCGCGATCACATAGATGTCCCGCTTGACGCACACCTGGGCGATCTGCTCCAGCTCCTCCTTGGTGTACATCATGCCGGTGGGGTTGGAGGGGTTATTGAGGATCAGGGCCTTGGTCTTGGGGGTGATGGCGGCGTCCAACTGCTGGGCGGTCATCTTGAAGCCGTTCTCCTCCGTGGCGGTGACCACCACGCACACGCCCCCGGTCATCTGGACCATCTCCTGGTAGCTCACCCAATAGGGCGCGGGCAAAATCACCTCGTCCCCCGGGTCCAGCAGACAGCGCAGGGCGATGTAGATGTTGTGCTTGGCTCCGCTGGAGGCCACGATCTGGGTGGGTTCGTAGTCCAGGCCGCAGTCCTCCTTCAGCCGCTTGCAGGCCGCCTGGCGCAGCTCCATCAGGCCGGAGGCGGGGGTGTAGCGGGTCTTGTTGTCCCGGATGGCCTGGATCCCGGCCTCCTTGATATGCTCCGGGGTGTTGAAGTCCGGCTCCCCCGCGCCAAAGCCGATCACGTCGATGCCCTGGGCCCGCATCTGCTTGAACATACTGTCGATCGCCAGGGTCGTCGAGGCGTGGACCCCCTGGGCCAGCTTGGATACCGCTTTCATTGGTTGACTGCCACTCCTTTCTCATTCTTTGACATATTATATCCGCTCTCTTGCAAAAATGCAAGCACTACTTTTCCCAAACCGGTCAAAAATGAAGGATTTGAAAATTTATCATTCATTTTTGCCAGTACCTCCCAGGGAAAACCCCCCAGGAATTGGGCAAAAAGCCCCCCTTTTCCCGCCCGGCCGGGCGGGCGAAAAAAAGAGCGCCCGCCACAGCGGGCGCTCTTCGGGTGAACTTTCGGTCCTCTCAGCGGTAGAGGTCGTTGCCGCGGGCGTCGATGGCCACGGTCAGGGGGAGGTCCCGGACCTCCATGCGCTTGACGCTCTCACAGCCCAGGTCCTCGAAGGCGATCACCTGGCTGGAGGTGATGCACCGGGCGATGAGGGCGCCCGCCCCGCCCACGGCGGCGAAGTACACCGCGCCGTTGCGGGTGATGGCCTCCACCACCGCGTCGCTCCGGTCCCCCTTGCCGATCATGGCCCGGAGGCCCAGGTCCAACAGCCGGGGGGCGAAGGGGTCCATCCGCCCGGAGGTGGTGGGGCCGCAGGAGCCCACGGCCATCCCCTGCTGGGCGGGGGTGGGCCCGGCGTAGTAGATCACCGCGCCCTCCAGGGGGAAGGGGGGCGCCTCGCCCCTGTCCAGCAGGGCCATGATCCGCTTGTGGGCCGCGTCCCTGGCGGTGTACACCACGCCGGAGAGCAGGACCCGGTCCCCCGCGTTCAGGGTGGCCGCCCGCTGACGGGTCAGCTGGGCCACGTCCAGCGCGATCTGCCGCATCCCGCGCCCGCTCAGTCCGCGGCCGGGGCGTCCGCCCCGTCGGGACTGTCCTTGCCGGTCTCGATCATGGCGTCCAGCCGCTTGCTGTGGGCGTCCAGCTCGGCGTTCACGCCGTCCAGGGAGCGCACCGTGCGCTCCAGCTGGGCCGAGGTGTTGGAGAGGGTGGCCGCCACGTCGGAGCGCAGGCGGGCGTAGCTGGACTCCACCTGGCGGAGCCAGTCCGCCATCCGGCGGCGCAGCTCCGCGGCGTCCTCCTCCCCCTGCTTGACGATGAGCTGGGCCCGGTTGTGGGCGTCCAGCTCGATCCCGGCGGCCTTTTCCTTCAGCGCCTCGTAGGCCTTGGCGGCGGGGGCCATGCGGTCGGCGGCCTCCTGGAGGGCGGCCAGGTCCGCCTGGGCGGCCTGGAGCCGCAGGCGCAGCTCCTCCCGCTGGCTCTGGGCCTCCCGCAGGTCCGCCAGCGCCTTTTCCAGCTCTTCCTTACAGCGCTGGGCGTCCTTCTCCGCGGCGGCGGCCTCCTCGTTGGCCAGGGAGCCCTGCTCCTCCACCTGGGAGCGCTGGTCCCGCTCCTGCTCCAGGTCACGGGTCAACTCCTTCATCTGGGCGGCGTGGTCCCGATGGACCGCCTCGATGTAGCTGAGCACGTCCCGGCGGTTGAAGCCGAAGGCGGAGCCGCGAAAATGATATTCCCCAACGCTCATAGCAACACACTCCTCACCCGTTTCGGGTCCGGTCTCGCGATAATATATGTGCTTATTCTACCATGTTCTTTCCCATCTGGCAAGGCCATTCTGGGAAAAAGCCCGTCCCGGCCCCCGCCGGGACGACTTTGGCGGCGGAAGCCATTGACGGGACCGGGCGGGGAGTGGTATAATATTCCGAACTTTGGCCTTGAGAGGGGGTGGGGAGATGTGGGTCGCCGACGGCTGGGAGGATTACCGTCTGCTGGACTGCGGCCAGGGGGAGAAGCTGGAGCGCTGGGGCCCCTATACCCTGGTGCGGCCTGACCCCCAGGCCATCTGGCGCACCCCCCGGCGGGATCCCGCCTGGCGGACGCCGGACGCCCGCTACGCCCGCTCCTCCTCCGGGGGCGGCCAGTGGAGCAAGTCCCGTCTGCCGGAGCGGTGGACGGTGACCTACAAGGACCTGACCTTCAACGTCAAGCCCATGAACTTCAAGCACACCGGCCTCTTCCCGGAACAGGCGGCCAACTGGGAGGTACTGGGGGAGCTGATCCGGGGCGCGGGGCGGCCGATCTCGGTGCTGAACCTCTTCGCCTACACCGGCGGGGCCAGCGTGGCCTGCGCCGCGGCGGGGGCGAAGGTCTGCCATGTGGACGCGGCCAAGGGGATGGTGGCCTGGGCCAAGGAGAACGCCAAGAGCTCCGGGTTGGAGGACGCCCCTATCCGCTACATCGTGGACGACTGCGCCAAGTTCGTGGAGCGGGAGATCCGCCGGGGCCACGTCTACGACGGCGTCATCATGGACCCCCCCAGCTATGGCCGGGGCCCCTCCGGGGAGGTCTGGAAGCTGGAGGAGGACCTGTGGCCCTTTGTAGAGCTGGTCGCCCAGGTGCTGTCCGACCGGCCGCTGTTCTTCTTCCTCAACTCCTACACCACGGGACTGGCCCCCTCGGTCCTCACCTATATTTTGGAATCCCTGATCACCCCCCGTCACGGGGGCCGCAGTCAGAGCGACGAGCTGGGTCTGCGGGTGGAGGCCACCGGACTGGTCCTCCCCTGCGGCGCCACCGGCCGCTGGACGGCGGAGTGAACCGCCCGACGGAAAAAGAAGGTGAACCCCATGACACGACCCATCATCCAGACCCAGGACCTGCGCTTCTCCTACGCCTCCGCCGAGGGGGAGTCCACCGTCGTCCTGGACGGGATCGACCTCTCCATCGCCCCCGGCTCCTTTGTGGCGGTGCTGGGACATAACGGCTCGGGCAAGTCCACCCTGGCCAAGCACTTCAACGCCATCCTGCTCCCCTCCGGCGGCAAGGTCTATGTAGAGGGGATGGACACCGCTCAGGAGAGCGCCCTGCTGGAGATCCGCCGGGCGGTGGGGATGGTCTTCCAGAACCCGGACAACCAGATCGTGGCCAACGTGGTGGAGGAGGACGTGGCCTTCGCCCCGGAGAACCTGGGGATCCCCTCCCCGGAGATCCGGCAGCGGGTGGACGAGGCCCTGGCCATGGTGGGGATGAGCGAGTACGCCACCCACGCCCCCCACCTCCTCTCCGGCGGGCAGAAACAGCGGGTGGCCATCGCCGGGGTCATCGCCATGCGGCCCAGGTGCATCGTCATGGACGAGCCCACCGCCATGCTGGACCCGGTGGGCCGCCGGGAGGTCATCGAGACGGTCCGCTCCCTCAACCGGACCTACGGCATCAGCATCGTGCTGATCACCCACCACATGGACGAGGCGGCCCAGGCCCAGCGGCTGCTGGTGATGTCGGAGGGCCGGGTGGTCCTGGACGGCCCTCCGGAGGAGGTCTTCCCCCATGTGGAGGAGCTGAAGGCCATCGGCCTGGACGTACCCGACACGGTGGAGCTGTGCTGGACCCTCCGGAAGGCCGGGTGCGACGTTCCCCTGGACCGCCTCAGCGACGACGCGTGCGCCCAGGCCCTCTACGACCTGCTCCGGGCGGGTCGGCGGGCGTGACCCCCACCGCGGGCACGCACCTCACTTGCAAAGGACGTTATCTATGGAGCCCATTTTAGAGACCAGACAGCTGTGCCACACCTACTCCCCCGGCACCCCCTTTGAGCGCGGGGCCCTGCGGGGGGTGGATCTGG
>CANRBW010000113.1 GCA_947628975.1 uncultured Oscillospiraceae bacterium
AGGCCGCCGAGAAGGGGGACGCCGCCGCCCTCTGCAACCTGGGGGTGTGCCAGCTCAACGGCATCGGCGTGGAGGCGGACCCGGTGGAGGCGGTGGGCAGCTTTGAGAAGGCCGCCCAGGGCGGCTCCCTGCGGGCCATGGACTTTTTGGGCGACTGCTACAAGGACGGGATCGGCGCCCCCAAGGACCCGGAGCGGGCCATGAAGTGCTACAAGGCCGCCGCCGCCGGGGGATACCTGACCGCCATCTGCTCCATCGGGATCTGTTACGAGATGGGGGAGTGTGTGCCCGAGGACAAGGCCAAGGCCACCGAGTATTACCGGGAGGCGGCCCAGCAGGGCCACGCCCCCAGCCAGTGCAACCTGGGCTTCTGCTACCTCCAGGGCATCGGGCTGGAGCCGGACCCGGCGGAGGCGGTGGCGTGGTTCGAGAAGGCCGCCGCCCAGGGCTGGCCCAGGGCCATGGACCTGCTGGGGGACTGCTACTCCGACGGCCGCGGGGTGGCGCGGGATCCGGCCAAGGCGGCGGAGTATTACCGCCGGGCGGCCCAGCAGGAATACGCCCCCAGCCAGTGCTCCCTGGGCCTGTGCTACGAGTGCGGCGAGGGGGTGGAGGCAGACCCCCGGAAGGCGGTGGCCTACTACGCCGCCGCCGCCCGGCAGAAGTACGCCGCCGCCCAGTGCAACCTGGGGGTGTGCTACCTCAGCGGCATCGGCGTCCCCGCCGACAAGGAGAAGGCCCTGCTGTGGATCCGCGCCGCCGCCGAGCAGGACTGGCCCAGGGCCATCAAGCTGCTGGGCGACCTCCACAAGCACGGCGACGGGGTGGACAGGGACCTGGCCAAGGTGGTGAAGCTGTACGAGAAGGCCGCCGCCCTGGGCTATCCCCCCGCCCTGTGCAGCCTGGGCCTGTGCTACGAGTTCGGCGAGGGGGTGGCCAAGGACCAGACCAGGGGGGCGGAGTATTACCTCCGGGCCTCCCGGCTGGGGGACGTGGCCGCCACCTGTAACTACGGCTACTGCTGCCTCAAGGGCATCGGCGTGGCCCAGAACAAGGCCAAGGCGGTGGAGTTCTTCCGCCAGGCCGCCCAGCGGGGCCAGGGCCGGGCTATGGACCTGCTGGCCGACTGCCTGGTGTACGGCGACGGGGTGGACAAGAACGAGGGGGAGGCCTTCGCCCTCTACCAGACCGCCTACGCCCAGGGCTACGGCCTGGCCTGTATCGGCCTGGGGCTGTGCTACTACTACGGCCGCGGGGTGGAGGCGGACCGGGCCAAGGCCAAGCCCCTGCTGGAGGAGGCGTGGCAGCGCACCAAGGACGAGAGCTACCACAAGCTGATGCTCGCCTGCGACCAGGCCCCGGCCGGACCGGCCCCGGCGAAGGGCGTCTCGGCGGACGGGGCCGTCAAGACCCCGCCGGCGGGAGAGGCGGCAAAGCCCCGGCCCAAGAAGGGCGGCCTCTTGGGCAAGCTCTTCGGCGGGAAGTGAGCGCGGCGAAGGCCGCCTGTCCCCACCATGCAAAACCGGACGAGAGGAGCGGGCTGAGGCCGGCTCCTCTTGTTAATGTTGCAGTTTCACAAAAAAATCTTGCATTTCGCCCCCGCGGGGAGTATAATGCCAATGCACGCTCTGTGTGGGCGCGAAAAAATTTTTGGGACGGGTCCTCCGTCCTGACAGTAAGGAGAAGTGGCGATATGGCGTTTACCAACGAGTACCTTTTGGGGGTCTATGAGAACGTCTGCCGGAAGGACCCCGACCAGAAGGAGTTCCTCCAGGCGGTCTACGAGGTGCTGGAGTCCCTCCAGGGCGTGGCCGAGAAGCGGCCCGATCTGGTGGAGGCCGGCGTCTTCGAGCGGATCGTGGAGCCGGAGCGGGTCATCATGTTCCGGGTGCCCTGGGTGGACGACAAGGGCAAGGTCCAGGTCAACCGCGGCTTCCGGGTCCAGTTCAACAGCGCCATCGGCCCCTACAAGGGCGGCCTGCGCCTCCACCCCAGCGTGAACCTGTCCATCATCAAGTTCCTGGGCTTTGAGCAGATCTTCAAAAACTCCCTCACCGGCCTGCCCATGGGCGGCGGCAAGGGCGGCAGCGACTTCGACCCCAAGGGCAAGTCGGACGCCGAGGTGATGCGCTTCTGCCAGAGCTTTATGACCGAGCTCTGCAAGCACATCGGCCAGTTCACCGACGTGCCCGCCGGGGACATCGGCGTGGGCGGCCGGGAGATCGGCTATATGTTCGGCCAGTATAAGCGTCTGCAAAACGAGTTCACCGGCGTCCTCACCGGCAAGAAGGTGGGCGCGGGCGGCTCCCTGGCCCGGACCGAGGCCACCGGCTACGGCCTGTGCTACTTCGCCAACGAGATGCTCAAGGCCAACGGCAAGTCCTTCCAGGGGGCCAAGGTGGTCATCTCCGGCAGCGGCAACGTGGCCATCTACGCCAACCAGAAGGCCACCCAGCTGGGCGGCAAGGTCATCGCCATGAGCGACTCCAACGGCTACATCGTGGACGAAAACGGCATCGACTACAAGGTCATCCAGGTCATCAAGGAGCAGAAGCGGGACCGCATCAAGACCTACCTGGACTACGTCCCCTCCGCCAAGTATGTGGAGGGCTGCGCCGGGATCTGGAGCGTGCCCTGCGACATCGCCCTCCCCTGCGCCACCCAGAACGAGCTGGACCTGACCGGGGCCAAGAGCCTCACCGAGCACGGCTGCTACGCCGTGGCCGAGGGGGCCAATATGCCCTCCACCCCGGAGGCGGTGGCCTGGTTCCAGGAGCACGGCGTCCTCTTTGGGCCGGCCAAGGCCGCCAACGCCGGCGGCGTGGCCACCTCCGGCCTGGAGATGAGCCAGAACTCCCTGCGGCTGGAGTGGACCTTCGAGGAGGTGGACCAGCGCCTCCACGACATCATGGTCAACATCTACCGCAACGCCGCCAAGGCCGCCGAGGAGTACGGCATGGCCGGCAACCTGGTGGCCGGGGCCAACATCGCCGGCTTCCTCAAGGTGGCCGACGCCATGCTCTGGCAGGGCGTGTGCTACTAAACGCCGCCGCTATCCGTTTCGCAAAAGAGGGCGCCTCCGGCGCCCTCTTTTGCGCGCCACGCAACGCACAGCGATGTACAGCGCCTAGTTCCGCCAGATGCAGCGCCGTACACCGTCTTGCCTTTTTGGGGGTCAGGTTTTGGGGTCCAGGAGGGCGACGGCGTGGGCGGCGATGCCCTCGCCGCGGCCGGTGAAGCCCAGGCCCTCCTCGGTGGTGGCCTTGACGCTGACCCGGTCCGGCTCCACCCCCATGGCCCGGGCCAGGTTTTCCCGCATCCGGGGGATGTGGGGGGCCAGCTTGGGGGCCTGGGCCAGGACGGTGGCGTCCACATTGCCCACGGCGTAGCCCGCCTGGGCCAGGAGCTCCGTCACCCGCCGCAGAAGGGCCAGGGAGTCCGCCCCGGCGTAGGCGGGGTCGGTGTCGGGGAAGTGCTGGCCGATGTCCCCCAGGGCGGCGGCCCCCAGCAGGGCGTCCATCACCGCGTGGGTGAGCACGTCCGCGTCCGAGTGGCCCAGAAGGCCCAGGGAGAAGGGGATTTCCACCCCGCCCAGGATGAGCCGCCGGTCCGGGACCAGGCGGTGCACGTCGTATCCGTGGCCGATCCGCATGGTCATCCCTCCTCCAGCATGGCCCGGGCGAGGGCCAGGTCCAGAGGCGTGGTGAGCTTGAGGTTGCGGGGGTCGCCGGGGACCAGGCAGACCTGGGCCCCCAGCCGCTCCACCGCGGCGCAGTCGTCGGTGAGGGCCTGGCCCTCCTCCACCGCCCGCTGGAGGGCGGCGCGGATCAGGTCCGCGTCGAAGACCTGGGGGGTCTGGACCGCCCGGAGGGCGGCCCGGTCCAGGGTCTCGGTCACCCGGACGCCGTCCACCCGCTTGACCGTGTCGGTCAGTTCCACCGCCGGGGCGGCGGCGGAGCAGTGGGAGGCGGCGTGGCAGACGGCGTGGATCAGTTCGTGGGTCACGAAGGGGCGGGCCCCGTCGTGGATGGCGATGAGCTTGGCCCGGCCGGAGACCTGGCACACGCCCTTGTAGACCGACGCCAGCCGGCTCTCTCCCCCCAGGAGCACCTGGGTGACCTTCTCCAGGCCGTTGTCCCGGCACAGCCGCCCGATCTCCAGCAGCAGCTCCTCCCGGGTGACCACGGTGATCTCGTGGATATAGGGGCTGGCGCTCAGGGCCCGGAGGGTGCGGAGGATCACGCTCTCCCCGCCCAGGTCGGCCATGAGTTTATCCACCCCGCCCATCCGGGTGGAGGCGCCGGCGGCGGCCACCACGCAGGCGCAGCGGGGGCCCAGCAGCTGGGGCTTTTTCCGTTTGAACAGCACGCCACGTCATCCTTTCAAAAAAAGGAGCCCTCTGGGGCTCCTTTTGTACTGGTACTGGGCCGGGTCAGGACAGAGCGTTGTTGACCCGCAGCTCCATCTCCTCATAGCTGGAGCCCTGGGCCAGGACCAGCTCGGACAGGAGGATCTGCCGGGCGGCGTGGAGCATCTTCCGCTCCCCGGTGGACAGGCCCCTGTCCTCGTCCCGGCGGGACAGGCCCTTGACCACCGCGGCCACCTCCATGAGGTCGCCGCTCTTGAGGCGGGTCATATTCTCCCGGTAGCGCTGGTTCCAGCCGGGAGTCATGTCCACCTGGATGTCCGGGATGGCGGCGATGACCCGGTCCGCCTCCTGGGCGGGGACCACCGGCCGGACCCCGATGGCCTGGGAGGTGGCGGTGGGGATCATCACCACCATGCCGCCCACAGGCAGCTTGAGGATGTAGTAGTCCCGGGTGACGCCGTTGACCTTTTTGGTCACGATAGAGTCTACGATCCCGGCTCCGTGCATGGGGTGGACGATCTTATCACCCGGTTGAAACATACTATGCCTCCTTCTGCCTGGACAGCCCAACGCGTCTGCCACTTCTTCCAGAATTTAGCATACCATAAATCGAGGAGAAAAGCAAGCTCCATTATAAAAATTTTTGTTATTTTCCCATTTCTGACAGGGAATACCCAGGGAAAAAGTTTCCATTCTGTTAAAAATGCCTCAGGGAGGGGGGAGGGAGCGGTAGACCTGCCCCGCCTCCGGGGCCACTCCTCTGGCGGCGAAGAGCTCCTCCACCGTCACAAAGGCGTAACCGGCGCGGTGGAGCCGGTCCACCACCTCCAGGGCGGCGTCCACGCTTTCGGGGTAGATGTCGTGGAGGAGGAGGATGTCCCCGTCCTGGACGTGGGAGAGGATGTGCTCCACCTCCTGGGCGGCGTCCCGCCGGCGCCAGTCCTCCGGGTCCACCGACCACAGGATGATGGGGCAGCCGGCGTGGTCCCGGACCCCCTGGTCCACCGCGCCGTAGGGGGGCCGCAGGGCGTAGTCCCCCTCCCCCAGCAGGGCGGTCAGGCTCTGGCGGACGCGCTCCACCTGGGCGGCGAAGTCGGCGGCGTTCAGGTCGGTGAG